>JAXFZW010000021.1:0-2526 GCA_034184645.1 Clostridia bacterium
ACCACGAAAAGGATTTTCGAGCCCGGGAAGTCAAGTTTTGCAACCGCAAACCCCGACATTGACGAAACGATAAGCATAAACAGCGTCGTCGCAACCGCAACGATAATCGTCCTTAACATATAGCCGTAAGTTCTTTCAAACGCCGTGCCTATGTTTTCAAGCCTTAAAGGTAAGGTTATGAAATACTGGTTTGCAAGGTATTGATCGCCCGACTTGAACGCCGAAACAAGCGCCATAAAAAGCGGATACAATCCGATTATAAACAAAAGTATAAGCAAAACGTTGAGCACGATTTGCGAAGCGCGCGGCGGTTTCTTTTTTGCTACGATTGGAATATTATTAGATACAACTTGTGCCATATTAGATATTCTCCTCGTCTTTACCGTTAAGGAACCTGTACGTTACAAGCGTTATAAGCATAATAACGATGAACAGGAACACGCCGATTGCCGACGCCTTGCCAAGGTTCATACTGTTTTGAACCATGTAGTACATGTAGTACGCCGGAACGTCGATTGCGTGTCCGACTTTTTCCGCAAACAAAAGTTGGTTTCCGTAATCCTGGAATATATTGATTATGCCGAACACCACGACGTACTTTATTTGTCCTATAAGATACGAAATGTCTATGACGAAAACCCTGCGCATAGTGCCGCAGCCGTCAAGGGTCGTCGCTTCCAGAACTTCACCCGGAATTGCAAGCAGCCCCGACAAAACTATAAGTGCGGACGTTCCCGGTAGCCACGGGAAGCCCATAAATATCAACGAACCGATTATGTAATCTTCCGACAGCCACGCCACGTTTTCACTGATTATACCGAGCGATAAAAGCGCTTCGTTAAGAAGCCCCCCTTCGGTTGCGAAAATGTTCATCCATATAAGTTGCGATACGATACCGGGGCAAACAATCGGAAGTAAAACCAAAATTCTGTACACCGATTGAAGTTTGCGGTTTGTCACGCAAAACATAAGTTCCGCATAAATAAAAGGAACGGTTACGTTTACGATAAAACGCGGTATCTGTAAAATAAACATGGTCTTAATAGACCTTATGAATATTTGGTCAGCCGCCGCACCTATGCCGAAAAGTTCGCCGTAATACTGCAAGCCGACGAAATTGTTGAGCGGATCGGTCGCCTTTTGCACGTCGAAGAACGACAGCAAAATACCCCTGAGCGGCGGATAAACCGAAAACAACGCAACGCCGAATACCAGCGGCGCAATCATTGCGTACGCTAATAGGCTTTTGCGGAATTTTCTCGCCGAAAACTTTTTAGTCATTATCTCAAATTCTCCTGTTCCCTTATTCTACGGATTTTGTAAATCCAACACCAAAACCGTGTATGCGTTTACTTCCCAAATGATAGAGTTGCTTTCGTCCCTTATGGTGATTTCAACCTTTTCCGCAGGCGTATAAGAACTTGCGTTATAAGGCGTGTAAATAAGTTTTATGCAACCTTCGTCGTCGGTATAAGCCACGTTTTTGTCAAGCGAGCCGTTTGATTGCAAAGCAAAAATTTTGTGGCCTTTTTGTATTTTACCGAATCTCGTCACCCTGACGAGTATTTCAACCTTTTCCGTACTGCTTGCCACCGGTTTCATATCGGAAGCCGTGACTTCGAGTTTATATGTCGTGCAACGAATATAGTCGAAAGCGTAAGTCACGATAAGCACTAAAAGGAAAATTGCGAGAATTATAAATTTGGTTTTTCCACCTTTCTTTTTGGTTTCCATAATTCCCCCTATTAAACGATATTCCAACCTGTGGTATCGATTTCCATCTGGTTGACCATTTGCATTGCGCCCGCTTTTTGATACTGATTAACGTATGTAAAGAAGGACGCGTCGTTTATGTTGCTCCTGTACCATTCGCCGAAAGCGTCGTCAAGAAGCGTCGTGTATCCGCTTGTAAAACCGAACGGCCATTCGCCGTCGTAAATGTTGGTGAACTTTCTCAAAGTCCAGCCCGACTCAACGAATACGTTGCCTATCTCCGCTCCCTTAACCGCAGGGAAACCCTGACCGTTTTCAGCACAAAGTTGTTGATTTGCTTCGGGAGTAGTTAAAAACATTAAAAAGTCGATTGCATTTTCAAGATCCTTTTCGCTTTTTATTCCGTCTTTCATAATGTTTAACGCTACGTTGACGCCCGACTCAAAACCTTCGGCAAGCGTTTTTCTTTCAAGATTGCTTGCGTTAGGACTGTTCGTTTCGTCATACATTAAAACGGGAGTCGGGAAAAGCGAATATTCAAACGGGTGCGACGCAGTCTTTTCGGTATTCCAGAACCAAATACCTTGGTTTACCATACCTGCGTTTCCGCCACGCCATGCGTTAAGATACGTGTCGGCACTCGTACTGTTCCAGCCCGCCCTTAAAGTCTTATAGTAAGTTACGGCATTACGGTAAAATTCCTTCGCTATGCTGCTGCGGTTGGGATTGAATTTATCTTCAAGTACGCCGCGGATTTTTTCATTAGTGGAAAGTTTGCCGTTGCCGTCGTAATCGACGCCGCCTTCACTAAGC
>JAXFZW010000022.1:0-2553 GCA_034184645.1 Clostridia bacterium
CGCCACGGGATACGCTATCAACAGACAAATAAGCGTGACGGCAAAACTTACGACAATGCTAATCAAAAGAGTGCTGACTTTTGCGGAACTTGTAAAAAATTCGGCAAATGCGTTAAACGAAAATGCGCCCGAAGCGTCCGTAAACGCATAGTAGATTATTACAAACAACGGCAAAACTACGAACATTACCAAAAACAGTCCGTACGGGATGCAAAGTTGTCCGCGGTTAAAGTGAAAAAGGCCGGGGCGCTTTTTCTCTTTCGCAATCCTATTCCCCTTAATCATCTTTTAACCTCCTCTTTAAGAGAAAGTTTGATTTTGTCCTTGGGAATTATTACCGATACCCTGTCGTTTTCGTTCCATGTATCTTCGGTGTCCAAAACGAAATCTTCTTCGTTTTCATCCGTTCTTACGATAAGTTGATAGTGGTCGCCCTTATAAATGATAGAAACGATATTACCTACCGCACCGCCGACTTCTTCGTCGTCGGATATCTGAATATCTTTTAAGCCGACTTCTACGTTTACGTCAACGTCGGTAAGATCGACTCTTTCGCCTTCCTTGGTGACAAGATAACCTTCTTCATCCAGCGTAGAGCCTTCGTAAAGCGTTGTGACGTCACACTCGAATTCGCCGTCGCCGAAACGTACGGTGTTATTCTTCGTGATATATCCTTCGTACTTATTCGACGAAAATTCCTTCGCCATGATATGTATGTCATCCGGTTCGAGTAAAATATCTACCGCGTCGCCGACTTTTCTTTCGTCGGTGTCCTGCGCAACGACTTCGGTTTTCCCGATTAAAACTACCATTTCGTAGTGAACGCCCTTGAAAATAGAACTGATTACTTTGCCGCCGACCTGACCTTTTCCGCTGTCAACGAGTTTTACGTCCTCGGGACGAACAACGACGTCAACTTTTTCGTTCTTTTCAAATTCGTCAAGGCAATCAAAGGTTTTACCTATAAACCTTACCTTTTTGTCTCCGAGATACGTTCCGCTGAAAATGTTGCTTTCGCCGATAAAGTCCGCTACAAAAGAATTTTTAGGCTCGTTGTAAATGTCGGTAGGAGTGCCTATCTGCTGAATAATGCCGTCGTTCATAACCATTATAGTATCCGAAAGCGTCAAAGCCTCCTCTTGGTCGTGCGTGACGTAAATAAAGGTTATGCCGAGTTTTTTATGCATTTCTTTGAGTTCTAACTGCATATCCTTTCTCATTTTTAAATCGAGTGCGCCGAGCGGTTCGTCGAGTAAAAGGATTTGCGGTTCGTTGACTATCGCACGGGCAATTGCAACCCTTTGCTGCTGCCCGCCCGAAAGCGTGGATATGCTTCTTCCTTCAAAGCCTTCAAGGTCAACCATTTTCAAAACCTTTTCAACCTTGGCGGCGATTTCTTTTTTAGAGAGTTTTCTTTTCTTCGAAACCGTATTTCCGTTTTTGTCAACCACGTTTTCGGTTTCCCTTCTGAGTTTTAAACCGAAGGCAATGTTGTCGTATACGTTAAGGTGCGGGAAAAGCGCATAACGTTGGAAAACCGTGTTTATAGGACGCTTGTTCGGCGGCAGGTCGGTTATATCCTTTCCGTTAAGCAAAATTTTCCCCGACGTCGGACGGTCAAAACCGGCTATCATCCTGAGCGTCGTCGTTTTGCCGCAACCGGACGGCCCTAAAAAGGTGATGAACTCCCCCTTCCTTACGTACAGGTTAAGGTTGTCAACGACCGTTACGCCGTCTTCAAACCGACGAGTAAGGTTTACGAGTTCAACTATCTTCTCTGTGCTTTCGTTTACCATAAATTCTCTCCTTGAAAAAATTTTTGAAAGTAAAAATTAAAAAGACGGCGGCGAAGATACCCAAATAAATTCCGCGTCTTTATTTCCTTTATTAAAAATACTGTGCACGCAGTCGGCAGTAAAATAAAAACTTTCACCTTTTTTTACTTTTACCCTGCGTTTTCCCAAACAAAGCGTTATTTCGCCGTGCAAAACGTAGCCGAATTCTTCCCCTTCGTGCGGGAAGTCCTCATCGGTAGAACAAAGCGGTTTTAAAACAATATGAATAGGCTCCATAACGTTTTTTTGCGCGTTGGGAACAAGCCAGTTAAGCGTGTATTCGTCGGTAACCTTTTCAATAAAGTCGTTTTTGCTAAAACTTACCTTTTCTTCCTTAACGTCGTCGGCAAAAAATTCTTTAAGCGTCGTGCCGAGTGCGGACAAAATATCGATAAGCGTCGCTATCGAAGGGCTGGTGAGATCGTTTTCAAGTTGCGAAATGTACCCTTTCGTGAGTTCGCAACGGTCGGCAAGTTCTTCCTGCGTCAGTTCGCAGGAAAGCCTTAAATCCTTGATTTTTTCACCTAAAACCATAATTTTACCGCCGTATTACCTTATTTTGCGCCGTTTTTGCCCGTAATAGCGAAAAGTTTAATTTCTTTTAACAAAAAGTTTAATAAAACTAAACTTTTATAACGGGAATTATTATATTTTATTTTCCACCGTTATGTCAACGAATTTTTTATTATTTTTTAAATTTTTTCGACATTTTTTTCGA
>JAXFZW010000023.1:0-19839 GCA_034184645.1 Clostridia bacterium
GAGAACTTTATCTTTAAGAGCAAGTCTTCTTGCCTTGTAAGCAAGGTTCATGCCGTAGCCGAATTCAGCGTTATCTTCAAATAAGGAGTTAGCCCAAGCAGGTCCTTTGCCTTCCTTGTTGGTGGTGTAAGGACATGTTGGGGAAGAACCGCCGTAAATTGACGAACATCCGGTTGCGTTTGCGATAACCATATCTTCACCGAAAAGTTGGGTTACTACTTTAACGTAAGGAGTTTCGCCGCAGCCTGCGCATGCGCCCGAGAATTCAAAAAGCGGAGTGCAGAATTGGCAACCTTTAACGGTTTCCTTTTTGAACTTGCTTGTATCGACAGCGGGAAGATCAACTGCGTATTCCCAGTTCTTATCTTCGCCGTTTTCAAGAGATTTAGCAAGCGGGATCATCTTGATAGCACCGCCGTCTTTAACGGGACATACCGTAGCGCAGACGCCGCAACCCATACAGTCGAGCGGGGAAACCTGCATTTTGTATTCGTATCCGGGAAGTCCGATAGCGGGTTTGGTGGTAAGCGTTTCGGGCTTATTGTCACCGGCTTTGATAAGAGCAGGTCTTAAACAAGCGTGCGGGCATACGAAAGAGCAGTTACCGCATTGAATACACTTATTGATGTCGATTTCGGGAACGGTGACGGCAACGCCGCGTTTTTCAAACTTGGTTGTTCCGGTAGGAACTGAGCCGTCTGCATTGAATTGCGAAGATTTAAGCGTATCGCCTTTAAGATAAAGGATAGGCTTAATGATTTCCTGATAATATTTATCCGCATGACCTTCTGCCATAGCAGCACCCGTGGTCGCGTTTTTCCACGCTGCGGGAACTTCTATTTTAATAAGGTTGTCGCCGGCAGCCGAATCGATTGCGTCGTAGTTCATTTGAACGACAGCGTCACCCTTTCTGCTGAAAGACTTTTTAGCCATATATTTCATGTATTCAACGGCTTTGTCGTAAGGCATGATTTGCGGATTTACACGGAAGAACGCCGACTGTAAAATGGTGTTGGTTCTGCCCTTTAATCCGAGCGCACCTGCAATTTTGATTGCGTCGATAACGTAAAGGTTTACGTTCTTATTCGCTAAATCGCGTTTGACCTGTGCGGGAAGGAATTCTTCAAGCGCTTCAACCGTCGTTGCGTTGGTGTTGATAAGGAAGGTGCCGCATTCTTTAATGTCGCTCGTCATATCGTAACGGGTGATGTAAGAAGGATTTGAACATTGAACGAAGTCAGCCGAGTCGATTAAGTATTCTGACTGAATGGGGGTGTCGCCGAAACGCAAGTGCGAAACGGTTATGCCTCCCGATTTTTTGGAATCGTAGAAGAAGTACGCCTGAGCGTATTTATCCGTGTGATCGCCTATGATTTTAATCGAGTTTTTGTTTGCGCCGACAGTACCGTCAGAACCTAAACCGTAGAACTTGCAGGAAGTTGATCCGGCAGGTGCTGCGTCGAATTTTTCGGAAAAATCGAGCGATGAATTCGTGACGTCTTCGTAAATACCGATTGTGAAATGGTTTTTGGGTTCTGCCTTTTCAAGGTTTTTAAATATTGCAAGAACCATTGACGGAGTGAATTCTTTAGAACCTAAACCGTATCTGCCGCCGATTACCTTTATGCCGGAAACGCCTTTTTCAAGGAGAGCCGAGCAAACGTCGAGATATAAAGGTTCACCGAGTGAGCCGGGTTCTTTTGTTCTGTCGAGAACGGCGATTTTCTTTGCCGATTTCGGAATAGCCGCGATAAATGCGTCGGCAACGAAAGGTCTGTATAAACGAACTTTGATAAGACCGTACTTTTTACCCATTGAGTTAAGTTTATTGATGGTTTCTTCAACTGTTTCAGCCCCCGAACCCATACAAACGATAACTTCTTCTGCGTCGGGTGCGCCGACGTAGTCGAAAAGGTGGTAAGACCTTCCGCAATGAGCGGATACGACGTCCATCATCTTTTGAACGATAGCCGGTGTTTTTTCGTAATACGAGTTAGCGGTTTCCCTGTTCTGGAAGTAAGTGTCGCCGTTTTGTGCGGTACCTTTTTGAATAGGATGTTCGGGGTTAAGCGCACGGGACTTGAAGTCCTTGATGTCTTCCGCAATACCTACTTCGTCGCAGATAGCGCGAATTTCCGCATAGTCGTCAGCTTCATCCCAAACGTCGATTTTCGTTACTTCGTGTGAAGTCCTGAATCCGTCGAAGAAGTTAAGGAAAGGAACTTTTGATTTAAGGGTGGAAAGATGCGCTACGAGCGCAAGGTCCATTACTTCCTGTACAGATGAATCGCAAAGCATCGCAAAACCGGTTTGACGGCATGCCATTACGTCCGAATGGTCGCCGAAAATGTTAAGCGAGTGAGCGGCAAGCGCTCTTGCCGATACGTGGAAAACCGAAGGCATAAGTTCGCCCGCAATTTTGTACATATTCGGAATCATCAAAAGTAAGCCTTGGCTTGCGGTGTAAGTGGTGGTTAAAGCGCCTGCGCAAAGCGAGCCGTGAACAGCGCCTGCTGCGCCGCCTTCGGACTGCATTTCGGTTACGCGGACTTTTTGTCCCCACATGTTAGTTCTGCCTGCGGTTGCCCATTCGTCAGCGACTTCCGCCATAGGGGAAGACGGGGTAATCGGGTAGATTGCCGCTACTTCCGAAAAGGCGTAGGCAACGTGGCTGGCGGCGGTATTGCCGTCGATAGTCATCTTTTTCATTTATAAGACCTCCGTAAAACGTTATATAAATTAAAATATACTAAATTATTAGCACTCAAAATATTATACAATTTTAAAGTAAAATAGTCAATGAATTAAAGAAAACTCGGTCAATTTTTTCGCCCATTTGAGTTTAAACGTTCGTGTGGCGGTCATAAACGTAAAAATCAGTTGTAAAAATTTGCTTATTTTGGTATAATCTTCCTAAAAAGAAAAGGAGATCGCCGAAATGCCTATTTTGACTGCGGACAACGTATTTTTTTCATACGATAAAAAACGAAACGTCGTAAGCGGCGTTTCCTTTTACGTTGAAAAGGGCGAACACGTCGCCGTTATCGGGCATAACGGCAGCGGCAAAAGCACTCTCGCCAAACTTTTTAACGGACTGCTTATTCCGGACAAAGGCAAAATAACCGTTGACGGATTTACTTCAGCCGACGCTAAATCGCTTTTTGAAATAAGAAAAAGGGTCGGCGTCGTATTTCAGAACCCAGACAACCAACTCGTTGCGTCCATAGTTGAGGACGACGTGGCTTTCGGACCTGAAAACCTTGGCGTTCCCAGGGCGGAAATCGGCGAAAGAATAAACTTTGCATTAAAAGCGGTTGAAATGGAAAGTTTCCGCCGTTCTTCTCCCGAACGTCTTTCGGGCGGACAAAAACAGAGAATAGCGATAGCCGGCGTGCTTGCCTTAAAGCCCGAAATAATCGTATTTGACGAATCGACTTCTATGCTCGACCCCAAAGGGCGTGAAGAAGTTTTATCGGTCTCCGAAAAACTTAAAAACGATGGCGTTGCCGTAATATCCATTACCCATTATATGGAAGAAGCGGTAAGGGCGGACAGAATTTACGTTATAAACGAAGGTAAGGTTTTACTTACGGGTACTCCGCAGGAAATTTTTGCGCATAAAAACGTTTTAATAGAAGCGGGGCTTGAAATTCCCGCCGCCGCAAGAATAGCGGAAAAACTTAAAAATAAAGGCGTGCCGCTCCCAGACGGCATACTGACAGACCAAAGGTTAAAGGAAGAATTATGCAAATTGACGTACGGAATTTAACCTATATTTACAGTGAAAAAAGTAAGGACATGGCGGTTAAAGCCGTCGACGACGTCTCTCTTTTAATAAAGGAGGGGATTTTCGGCGTTATCGGGCACACCGGCAGCGGAAAATCCACTTTTATTCAGCATCTTAACGGGCTTATAAAAATACAGAAAAATAGGGGAAAAATTACGGTAGGCGAATTTGACCTTACCGATAAAAAATGCAAATTCAAGGAATTAAGGGCAAGGGTTGGCATGGTTTTTCAGTACCCCGAATATCAACTTTTTGCCGAAACGGTAAAGGAAGACGTTGAGTTTGCCCTTAAAAATTTTTGCAAAGATTTATCCGAAGAAGAAAAAGAAAAAAGAGTGCGCGCCGCCATTGAAATTACCGGCTTAAACTACGAAAAAGTAAAAAACAAATCTCCGTTTGAACTTTCGGGCGGACAAAAAAGAAGGGTGGCGATAGCGGGCGTTATCGTAAGTAAGCCCGAAGTTTTGGTTTTGGACGAGCCTGTCGCAGGGCTCGATCCCAAAGGCAAAAAGGAATTTTTGGCGCTCGTCCACGATTTAAAGGAAAAAGTCGTTAAAACGGTGGTTATCGTTTCGCACGATATGAACTTAATTGCCGAAAACTGCGACGAAGCGGCTATCTTTTCACACGGGAAAGTTTATTCGGTAGGGACGCCCGAACATATCTTTAAGGACGCGAACGATTTAGTCGGTTTGGGGCTTGAACTTCCGCTCGTGGTAAAACTTAAAAACGCACTCAAAGAAAAAGGCGTTGATTTGGACTGCGGCGTCGACGAAGACTCTTTCGTTGAAGCAGTCGCTCAAAAATTCGGTCAGCCGAAGGGGGTAAACGCATGAAAGACGTAACCTTCGGACAGTACTATAACGCAAATTCCTTCGTCCACAAAATGGACCCAAGGGCGAAAATTCTTATTTTAATCGCATATATCGTTGCGGTATTTTTGGTTTCGTCCTTTCATTTTTTGGGTTTTGCTGCATGTCTTCTTTTCGTAATAATTACGACCGTCGTTTCAAAAGTTCCTTTTATAAAGGTTTTAAAAAGCGTAAAAGGAATTTTGTTCTTCATTATTTTTTCGGCCGTTCTTCAACTGTTTTTCAACAAACAGGGAAATGTTTTATGGCATTGGAGTTTTATCACCATAACCGACAACGGCTTGCTTAACGCAGGGTTTATTATCGCAAGAATAACGCTTATTATCATCGGAGCGTCGCTTTTAACTTACACGACGACGCCCGTTGAACTTGCCGACGGAATCGAAAGCCTTTTGACTCCGCTTAAATTTATAAAATTCCCCGTGCACGAGTTTGCGCTTATAATGAGCATCGCTTTAAGGTTTATCCCCACGCTAATGGACGAAACGGATAAAATAATAAAAGCGCAAAAAGCGCGCGGCGCGGACTTTGAAAGCGGAAATATTTTTAAACGAGCAAAGGCGCTTATACCCGTGCTTATTCCGCTACTTGTCAGTTCTTTTCGCCGTGCGGACGAACTTGCCGACGCAATGGACGCAAGGTGTTATTCGGGCAGTAAAACCCGTACGAGATACAAAAAACTTACGCTATCGTACCGCGACCTTATCGGCGTGCTTTTCGTTGCGGGACTTATCGTCGGAACGGTATTTTTGAACGGCTTTTACGTCGTACTGGCGGTATAGTATGAAAATAAAACTTACGCTCAGCTACGACGGAACTGCCTATTGCGGCTGGCAAAGACAAAAAAACGGTGTTTCCGTTCAGGAAACGGTTGAAAACGCGGTGTTTGCGGTAACGGGGGAAAACGCGACAGTTACCGGTAGCGGAAGAACGGACGCAGGAGTTCACGCAAAAGGACAAGTTGCGGCTTTTGAAACAAATTCAAGTATACCACCCGAAAAGTTTTATAAAGCGATAAACATTTATCTTCCGGAAGACGTTAAAGCGGTAAAAAGCGAACTTGCGGCAGACGACTTTCATCCCGTAAAAAGGGCTAAAAAAAAGACCTACGTTTATACCCTATATAAAAGCGACGTGCCGCTTCCTTTACTTGAAAGATTTGCCGTTATGGTTGAGAATTGCGTTGACGTAGCAAAAATGCAAAAAGCGGCAAAAATTTTACGAGGAAAGCACGACTTTAAAAGTTTTTCTTCTGTCGGCGGAAGCGTAAAAACCACGGTGAGAACGATTTATTCTATTTCGGTAAAAGAGAAAGACGGAATAATAAAAATAACCGTTTGCGGAAACGGATTTTTATACAATATGGTAAGGATAATTGTCGGGACGCTGGTTAAAATAGGACAGGGTAAAATGAGTGAAAATGAATTGAAGGAAATGCTGTCTGGCGGCGGAAGAACGCTCGGCGGAACAACTTTCCCCGCAAAAGGACTTTGCCTTGAAAAAGTAGAGTATAAGTAAGAACTGATTTGTGCCTTAATTAAAAGACTAACACAATATATGGAATTTTGTTCAAAAAAAGAGCAAAATTCCTTTTATTTTAGTCAAAAAACATTTAAAACGCTAAAAATCGCTTGACAAAATAGCGGTAAATATTTTAAGATATTTAGGCGTTTAATAAAGTGGCGCATAATGGGATTAGCCCTCCCCGTCGTAGTGTCGTGAACTCCGACGCCCACGAAACACGCACTAATCGATTAAGAATTCAAGGAGAAACGAAATGAAAACGTATATGGCCCACAAGCAAGACGTTGTGAGAAAGTGGTACGTTGTCGATGCCGAAGGCATAGCGCTCGGCCGCCTTGCGAGCAAGGTTGCGGCGATTCTTCGCGGTAAAAACAAACCCATTTTTACGCCTAACGTCGATACGGGCGACTTCGTCATCATCACCAACACCGACAAAGTCGTTTTAACGGGTAAAAAGTTAGAAAAGAAATATTACAGATATCACACCGGACATATCGGCGGACTTAAAGAAATTCAGTATAAAACTCTTATGGCTGAAAAGTCCGACGTTGCGGTTTACAACGCAGTAAAAGGTATGCTTCCGAAAAACAGTTTAGGTCGCGACATGATTAAAAAACTTAAAGTGTACAAAGGACCCGAACATAATCACCAGGCTCAAAAACCTGAAGTTCTCAAATTGTTTTAAGAGGTAAATTATGGCAAGAGCAACTACTAAAAAGAAAGTACAGTTCTGGGGAACGGGCAGACGTAAAAAAGCCGTTGCGCGCGTTCGTCTTATACCTGCCGGCGACGGCAACGTCGTAGTAAACGGCAAAAGCCTTGATGAATACTTCGGGCTTGACACTCTTAAATTCATAGTTTGCCAACCCCTTAACCTTACCGAAACTTCGGCAAAGTACGACGTTATGGTAAACGTAAAGGGCGGTGGATACACCGGACAGGCGGGCGCAATCCGTCACGGAATTTCCCGTGCGCTTTTACTCGCTGAACCCGAAAGCAGGGCAGTTCTTAAAAAAGCAGGTTTCTTAACCAGAGATTCCAGAATGAAGGAAAGAAAGAAATACGGCTTAAAGAAGGCTCGTCGCGCACCGCAATTTAGCAAGAGATAATTACGGGAAACCGAAAAAGGAAAGAACACTCAAATATGGGTGTTCTTTTTTTTGTGCGCGACGAGCCTAAAAAACAGGGTTCCCGAAAAAGATTTATGAAATAAAGATTTTTTGGGAAGAGGAAGTCGGCGGTGAAAAAGCGAAGCCGCGAAAAGCGGCGAGAAAAAAGCCGACGGAAGACGAGCGCACCGCAATTTAGCAAGAGATAATTACGGGAAACCGAAAAAGGAAAGAACGCTCATTCGAGCGTTCTTTTTATTTATAAACAAATATTAAGAATCAAAAAAACTTTGTCCTTTTTCGGTGACGAGCCGTTCGGTTTTTGGGTACTCGAAAATCGCTTTATTGTTAGCGTTTTCGGTTAAATAGGAAACGAACTCCGCAGCGTAAAACTTCGCCATTTCAAGATTGTGCATAAGGTAATGTCCGCAATTTTTTGCCGTTGCCCCCGGTACTTCGGCAGCGTCGTTTACAGATTTGAACGCGGCTAAAATAAGCGGATAAATTTCTTTCGGTTCACGGTTGCCTTTAAGTATAAGGTAAAATCCGGTAAGGCAACCCATGGGACCCCAGTATATAATGTCGTCCTTCCATTTTTGGTCGTTGCGAAGAAAGGTTGCGATTATGTGTTCGAGCGAGTGCATTGCCGCAACGTCGATTACAGGCTCTCTGTTAGGTCTTTTAAGCCTTACGTCGTAAGTGGTGGCGTACCCGTCGCCGATTTTGTCCTGACGACTGAAAAATATGCCGGGAATTATTTTGGTATGATCAACCGCAAAACTTTGTATAAGTTCCATATAAAGCCTTTTATTTATTAAGTAAGTTTAACGAGAAGTCTATGCGAGAAATAGTTTGTTCCTTGCCTAAAACTTCGGCGATTTCGGTTGCGCCGCCGGCAGTTGCGCTCCTTCCGGTAATTGCGATTCTCGCAATCCACAAAAGCGCTTGCTTTTTGATTCCGAGTTTTGTCGAAAGCCCTACGAGCGTTTCAAAAAGATTAGCGTTAGTGAACTCGTCAAGACCTGCTAAAACTTCCTTTATTTCAGGCAAAATTTCTTTTGCGAGTTCGATAGACGTTTTTTGTTTTTCGTTTACGAAAAGATTGACGTCGTATTCATTAAAGTCGGTTAAGAACTCCAACTTTTCGGGAATTTCGCTCATTATTTGAACACGGGTTTTAACGAGATTCAAAAGTTTATCCGTGTCAAACTTGCCGAACGCAGCACTTTCCTTTAAGAAGGGAAGGGCAAGGTTTTTAAATTCGTCAAATGAAAGTTCTTTTATATATTCGCCCGAAAGCCATTTCATTTTCGTTTCGTCAAATATGGACGGAGATTTGCTTATTCCGTCGAGCGAAAAGTTTTCCTTTAATTCGTCGAGCGTCATTTTTTCAACGTTTGACTTAGGACTCCAACCCAAAAGAGCAATATAGTTGATTATGGAGTCTTTATAATAACCTTTTTTAATGAAATCGTCGTACGAAGCGTCGCCGTTTCTTTTGGAAAGTTTATGTTGGGCGTCCTTCATAATGGGCGGCAGGTGTATATATACGGGGCGTTCCCAACCGAAAGCGTCGTACATAAGGTTGTACTTCGGTGTTGAAGAAAGATATTCTATACCCCTTATAACGTGCGTTATTCCCATCAAATGGTCGTCGATAACGTTTGCGAAGTTATAAGTCGGCATGCCGTCGGACTTCAACAAAATTCCGTCCTCTATGTCCTTATAGTCAACGCTTATATCTCCGTAAACCAAATCGTGGTACGTGCCCGTTCCTTCTGTCGGTACGTTCTGGCGTATAACGTAAGGAACGCCGCTATCTAACTTTTTTTGTATTTCTTCCTTGGAAAGGTGAAGACAATGTTTGTCGTAACGGGTGTTGCCGTTTTCGTCTTTTAAACTTTCGATTCTTTCCTTGTCGCAAAAACAGTAGTAAGCACCGCCGAGTTCAACGAGTTTTTGTGCGTATTCCTTGTAAAGCGCCTTTCTTTCGCTTTGGATGTAAGGCCCGTAATCTCCGCCGACGTCCGGACCTTCGTCATAAATTACGCCCGAACTTTTAAGCGTGTCGTAAATAATTTGAACCGAGCCTTCAACGTATCTTTCGGTGTCCGTGTCTTCGATACGAAGGACGAAATCGCCGCCCTGTTTTTTTGCGTAAAGGTAGCCGTAAAGGGCGGTGCGAAGCCCGCCTATGTGAAGATAACCCGTGGGGCTTGGTGCAAAACGTGTTCTTACTTTACTCATAAAATTATACCTTCTGTTCTATTAAAAAATCTTTATATTTCGATAGGTCTACTAATTTGTCAAAACGATTTTCGTTTTTATAACTGTAACAGTCGTTTTTGGTGAAAATCAAGTTGTCACCGAAACCGCAACCGGGTAAAGTGCATATTGCCGCAATTTGTAAAGCCGTATCGTCGTCGGTATCGCTCGGCAAACAGTTGCCGCTCGGATGATTGTGCGCGACGATAATATGCGCAGGCTTTTTAAGTGCGATAAGGTTAGCAAGATCACGGGTGTCAACGTTGACGCGTGAAAGCATTTTATCCGTAAACTCCGCATGAAAAAACGGAACGAATTTTTTATCAAGGAAAAACACTATAAGTTTTTCGCTTGTAAAGTCGTCAAAGTAGTTGCGGATTTCTTTTGAGTAAACCCTGTAACTTATCCATACCGCTTGTTTTTTGTCTTTGGGCGAACAAAACGCTTTGCGGTAAATTTCACCGAAAACGAGTATTTGAGTCGCCGTGTTTTCGCCTATTCCTGTTATCGATAAAAGTTCTTCCTTATTTGCGAGAAAAATGTTTTCAAGCGAGCCGAACGTAAATAACAACGTGTGCGCAAGAGCGTTGGTGTTCACTCTCGGTAAAAAGGAGCAAAGCAAAAGTTCTAAAAGTTCGTGATCCGAAAAGGAATCGGGATGTTTTAAAAATCTTTCTCTTAATCTTTTGCGGTGTCCCGCATGAATATTTTCTTTGGTAGCCATAAAAGTATTTTAGCATAATTTACAGTAAAAGACAAAAGAAAATTTTATTTTTATAACTTTTACGGCAAATATATTGTATAATAAACAAGACGGAGAATTTTTATGAAGTATTTTAACGAGTATTTAACCGCACTTTCAAAACTCATTGAATTTAAAAGCGTTGAGGGGAAATCGGAACCGTACGCACCTTACGGAAAGGAAGTTAAAGGAGCGATTGACTTTTTCCTTGATACGGCGAAAAATTTAGGATTCAAAACAAAAAATTACGACGGCTACGCAGGGGAAGTCACTTTTGGCGAAGGACGTGAAATAGGTATTATCGGACACGTTGACGTAGTACCCGAAGGGGAAGGCTGGAATACGCCGCCCTATGTGCTTACCGAAAAGGACGGCTACCTTTGCGGTCGCGGAGTTTTGGACGATAAAGGTCCTTTGCTTGCGTCGCTTTTTGCGCTTAAAGAACTTAAAGATTCGGGCGAAAAGGTAAACTGTAAATTCCGCCTTTTCGTGGGCGGTAACGAAGAAACGGGTTGGAGAGACGCGGAATACCTTAAAGCGCACGCAAATTTACCCGAGTACGGATTTTCACCCGACGGAAACTTCCCCGTAAGTTATGCCGAAAAGGGAGTGTTAATAGTAGAATTTAAACTTCCCGAACTTAAAAATTTTTGCGACCTTACCGGGGGAACGGTGTTTAACGCCGTTTGCGGATACGCAACTGTAAAACCGAAATTCACGCCCGATAGCGAAAAACTTAAAAAGTTCGGGCTTACTTACGACGATAAAAAAGGAATAATCGAAAGCGTCGGAAAGTCCGCTCACGGATCGCGCCCCGATCTCGGCAAAAACGCCTTTTTACCGCTTTTTGAGTATATGGCGGACTGCGGCGAAGACTTAAACGATATTATAGACTGTTTATTTAAGGACAAAGGAAACTTAAAAAATATAAAAAGCGAACAGGGAATCACTACGTTTTCGCCAAACCTTGTCGGAAAGGAAGACGACGGCGTTTATATCAAATGCGATTGTCGGTTTCCTTATCCCGTCGAAACCGCCGAGTTAAAAAAAGTGTTTGATTCTTTTGATATTCCGTATAAAACGAGTTTGAAACATACTACGCAGTATTCCGAAAAGGAAGGGTTTTTGGTTAAAACGTTGCTTAAAGCGTATAATTCGGTGACGGGCGGGAAAGCCGAACCTATTTCGCAAGGCGGCTCAACTTTTGCAAGGGTATTTAAAAAGGGCGTTGCCTTCGGACCCGAATTTCCCGACGAGCCATCCACGATACACGAACCCAACGAAAGGGTGAAGATCGAGGATTTAAAGAAAATTTACGAGATATACGAAAAAGCGATTTTTGAACTCGCAAAATAAAATAGTTTAAAAACTTAATAATCTATTATAGTGCCTATTTTTCGTATAACGTTTAGTAGGTGTGGTAAAATTAAAGAAGTCGGCAACCGCCGACTTCTTTAATTTTATTTTAATCCTCACGACCTAAAAGATAATCGGCGGAAACGCCGAAAAAATCACACAATTTAAGTATTGTTTCGATTGACGGCTCGCTTCTGCCGCATTCCCAGTCGCATATGCTACTATTGTTCGTGCCTATCACGCTGGCAAGCCCTTTTTGACTTATTTTTTTATCGGTACGTAATTCTTTTAATCTTTTTTTGAACGTTTCCATATATTATATTTTAGGTAAAATCCCTAAAATTACTTGACATTAGGGAAAATCCCTAATATAATAATGTAAAAGAGAAAGGGGGGAATGGGTAATGAGCATAGTAACTTGTGAAAAATGCGGGAACAAATATTCGGACACAAGAAAAACTTGTCCCTATTGCGAGACGAATCATAACTTGAAAAATAAAAACGATTTGCTCAAAGAAATGTCAACGAATGAAGAAACGGCAAATCCATTAGCATTATTATCGGAATTTTCCGAACGAAATATAAAAACGGATAATATTATTAGACTAACCAGTGAAATAATTACGATTATTTATTTTATATGTGCTTTATCAGTCTGTGGTTTAGTTATTTATTCTTATGTTTCCGCTTTGATTAAAAACGATTCTTTTGAAAATATTCTTTTTGCAACGGTTTATTTAATTGTAGAGTTGTCTTCAATTATAGCGGCGTATTTTGTTATTGAAATAATTTTAGGATTCTTTTACGATGTAAGGCACATTAGGATGAGCGCAGAAAAAGATAAAGAAATAAAAAATTATAGTAAAAAAAATAATTAAAAAAGTCGGCAAACGCCGACTTTTTTGTTTGCAAATTTTTAACCTTGCGTTTTTTGAATCATAAAGTACGCTTGCGGATGCGAACAAACGGGACACTTTAACGGCGGTGTTTTGCCTTTGTGAACGTGTCCGCAATTTAAGCATATCCAGTTGACTTCGGTGTCCGAACAAAAAACCGTTTTGTTTTTTACGTTATTTAAAAAGGTTTTGTATCTTTCTTCGTGTGAGCGTTCTACCGCAGCAACGCCGTCGAAAAGTTCGGCTATATCGTTAAAACCTTCTTCACGCGCTTTGGTTGCGAAATCCGCATACATAACGGAGCGTTCGTAATTTTCAAGGTCGGCGGCGTCCTTTAAGTTGTCCATAGTGCAGGAAATACCGTGCCACAATTTAAACCAAATTTTAGCGTGTTCCTGCTCGTTGTGTGCAAAAGTGTTAAAGGTGTTGTAAATTTCTTCAAAACCTTCCTGTTTTGCCTGTTCGGCGTAGTAGACGTATTCGTTGTAAGCGCCCGACTCGCGAAGATACGCCGTTTGTAAGTTTTTTTTCGTCTCGGAATTTTCAAAATCCATAAAATATCTCCCCAAAATTTTTTAATAACTATATTTTTCCCGAAATTTTCAATATGATACGAAAAAGTTGAAAATTTGCAAAAAATAATATATAATGAAAATCACTTAAATTACGTATGGAGAAAGTTTATGAAATTCGATACCGAACTCGTCGGCAAAATAGGCTCGATGGCTCTCATAAACAAGGAAAATAACGTTCTCGATTACACGCTTATCGCAAGACTTGCGGGCGAACTTAAACCCGGCTACGTTTGGATAACTTCGGGGGCGGCGGAAACGGGCAGGCTTGATTACATTAAGCGCAACGGAAAAGAAGCGGAAGGCAGCGAAGAAGATTTAAAAACCGACTATGCTGCGCAAGGGCAGGCTATTCTTATGTCCACCTACCGTGAATTTTTACCGTCGAAGTATTCGCTCCGACAGGTGCTTGTAGAACACCAGCATTTTAACGACGAAGTTAAAAGAGAGCATCTCCGTCAAATGCTTTTAAGGTGTAAGGAACAAAACGCCGTGCCGATAATAAACTACAACGACGCGGTAAGTACAGAAGAATCGCGCAAGTTTGAAATACAGTCGTTAAAGGACAAAAACCGTAAAGTAGTAGAGTGCGTCGATAACGACGAAACCGCGTCGCAGATAGCGTGCCTTCTCAAAGCGGAAACGTTGCTTATTTTAACGAGTACGTACGGAATATATTCCGACCCGACGGACGAAAAAACGCTTATTGAAAAAATCGAAGGGAAAGACGTTTACGAACTTTTAAGCAATATCGAAGAGTGCGAAAAATTTTGCAACGGTGCGTCAAGAAAGGGCGCAAACGGAGCAAAAGCAAAACTCGAATACGTAAAAGACGCGGCAAAACAAGGGACGAAGGTAATAATTGCGTCGGCAAAATTTTCAATAAAAGATATTTTAAGCGGAAAGGTAAAAGCAACCCGAATAGGCGTAAGATAGTTTACTTGACAATAAAAGCAAGGCGGAAGCCTTGTTTTTTATTTGATTAAAAAAGCCTTTGCATAAAAAATAAAAAAGCGACGCATAATAATACCGTCGGGGCAACGCCCCGAAAAAAGGGGGATATTATGAAGGACGTTAAAAGTGCAAAGGCAACTGTTAAAAACACCAAAAGCACTAAAAGCACCAAGGCGTGCGGCGGAAGAAAAAGCGGCGTTAAAGACTGCAAGTAATTCCGCAAAACTTAAAAGCAAATTTGATGCGTTCGGTTCGTATACGGGCGTTGATATTTACGACAAATATGAAAAACCCGTTCAGGATGCAGACGACTTATAAGCTTTTAAAGTAATTTCAACCTAAAAAGCCCGACCGATTATTATCGGTCGGGCTTTTGTCTTTGTGAATTTTAAAGTTTTTTCAAAAAAACTTGAAGTTCTATCAGGTCGTTTTCGTCGGGTTTTCCTTTATTTAGAAAAATCCACGATCCTTTACAATGAAATTCTTTGTCGCTTACCTTTACGCCCACGCTGTCAGCGACTTTTTTAACGGCGGGAAGAGTGGATTTGCCCGTTGCGGAAGAATTGACGTTTACGATAACGCCGATTTTGTCTTTATTTTGAGCAATAAAGTTTTTAACTTCTTTATCGACTGTCGCAGCGTACATTGCGTTAATTAAAACGACAACGTCCGTTTTTTCTTCAAGCGGAACGTCAACCGTTTCCGCCGTAAGGTTTAACGCTTTTTCGGCGGCGGCGGCAAGTTTTTTAGTGTTTCCCTTTTTGGATTTTGTAAAATACCTGATCGCCTTTTCCATTTTTAACCCCTTTTTATTTAATTATAAATTATATACAAAACGGTGTCAATACGGATCTTACAAGTCTTCGTTTATCTCAGGGGACAAAATGTCTTTAATCGCTTTGCCTATGTCGCCGTCAATTAAAATCGAACGTTTTTTTATTATTTCGGGGCAAACGGCGTCGTTAAGGTTTATGCAAACGTAGGTTGCGTTTGCGTTATCGTAAGTTTTGCGCCAGAAAGGATATTTTATTATGACGGGAGTGTTTCCGCCTACGCCGAGTTCAAAAAACACGACTTTTTTTCTTTCGTACTTACTCAAAAAATCAGCGTATCTTTCCGCCGCCAGATGCCAGCCTTCGTCCTCGACAAAAGTGTCGTCGGCACGCAAATTCATGCTCATTTCCCTTCCGCAAACGGGGCAATAAGGAATAAGCGCCGAAGGTATTTTGCCGTCCTTTTGTTCCGAAAACATTTTTCTTACAACTTCTTCGTTGTCGTACGTTTTATGGTGACAGGGAAGCGAGCATTGAAAAAGTCCGTAGTCGCCTTGGGTGTAAAAAAGCCTTGACTTATCGAAGCCCGCGCGCTGAAAACAATGGTCGACGTTGGTGGTTATTACGAAATAGTTTTTGTCCTTAAAAAGATTTAACAGGTCGTCATAAACGGGAAACTTCGGCGGGGTATAGCGGTTAATAAAAACGTATCTTGCCCAAAACGCCCATTTTTCTTCGGGCGTTTTATAAGGGTAAAACCCGCCCGAATACATATCCGTAAAACCGTACTTTTCCTTAAAGTCGGAAAAATATTTATTAAACCTTTCGCCGCTATACGTGTAGCCTGCCGACGTGGAAAGCCCTGCGCCCGCGCCGATAATCACGGCATCGGCAGAATTTATCGCCGTGCGAATTTTTTCTATCTTTTTACAGTAGTCGTTTGTATTCGTCATAATCTTCTTCTTTAAAAACGTTAAAAATAACTTTAATTTTGCTGTCGGTATTATTTTTGTAATCTTTTACCGTTTTAACGGCTATTTCCGCAGCCCTGCGGTTAGGGAAGTGAAATTCACCCGTGGAAATGCAACAAAACGCCAAAGTTTTCAATTTGTTTTCGTCGGCAAGTTTAAGGCAGGAAAGATAGCAACTTTCAAGTTCCTTTTCTTCCTTTTCGGTAAGTTTTCCGTAAACGATAGGGCCTACCGTGTGCAAAACGTACTTTGACGGCAAGTTAAAAGCAGGCGTTATTTTCGCTCCGCCGGTTTTTTCGGGCGCACCTTGTTCTTTCATAATGCGTGCGCATTCAAGCCGGAGTTCGATTCCGGCGTAAGTATGTATTGCGTTATCTATACATCCGTGGCAAGGACAAAAGCATCCAAGCATTTCGGAGTTTGCCGCGTTCACAATTCCGTCCGCTTTTAAGGTGGTGATGTCGCCTTTCCAAACGGCTATGCCGTTTTTAAAATCAAAAGAGTCGCCGTCAACCGTCGTTTCCTTGTTAAGCGTTTTTAAATATTCGTCCTGAACGCTTAAAAATTCTTGTGAAACGGGCTTTGGCGGGCGCACGTTCATAAGCGAGCGCAAAAGCCTGCGTTGCCCGTATTCTCCGTCAGGTATTTCGTTTGCGTAGCCGCTCTCTTTTAAAAGGTATTTTATTAAGTAAATTCTTCTTTCCGATTGATTCATAAAAGTAATATAAAGTTAATTTTTTTCAGTTGTTTCTTTCGTTGCGGCTACTTCGAGTTCGGACTCATTTTGTTTAACGTAAGTTATGTACTCGCAGTCCGAATTTTTACTTCTTTCGCACATGGCGTTAAAGCACAAATCACGAAGGCGGCGGCTGTTGGTTTTTACTGACTTGGTTTCGTCCGCAAAGAAAGGTCCGTCAATGTAAACCACCGTTTTAGGGCGCTTTAAAAACAATCTTTTTTTGTAAGTTACCGTAAAACAAAACACAGGTTTGTTGTATTCTGCGGGGTATCTGAAAGCGGTTTCCTTGAAAGGTCTTATTTTAGTGTAATAAGGCCAGATATGCGCTTCGGGATAAATCGTTATTACGTGACGCCTTTTTGTGTGTAACCTGATTGCCGCGTAAAATCTTTTCATCCCCTTAATGTTGTTGGGAACGGGCGTTGCGCCAAGGTCTTGTACTACGCGCCTGTACCACGCAACCGAAACGGCGGAAGAACTCGTCACCGTAAACGACTTTTTGGGGAAAGCGATTTGCGTGGGGGTAAAAGCGTCCCCGATGTCACGGGTATGGTTACCGTAAAGGAAAAACCCTTCCGAGCGGTAATTTTTAAGTTTATACTTTCCTATTATTTTTTCGCCGAACCAAATTTTTTGATAAAGCACGCCGATAGGGTATGCGATAAAGTAGTAAAGAACAAAAGCGATTATTTTTCGTAAAGGGTTAAAAATAAAATACGGATAGCGTTTTTTAAGGTCTTTCGGCGCAATTTTTTTGTCGGCAAAATCGTCGGCGAGTTCGTCGCTGTAATAAAGGGTGCGTTTTTCCTTTTCGTCGTCGTAAACGATTAAAACACTGACTATAATCGCCACGTAGCAAACTGTTTTGGGAAGCATCAGCATCCCCGTCCAGCTTGCGAAGTGCGCAAAAACCACCGTTCCGGTATAGAACAAAAAACTTAACGTAATAAAAAGCCAGGTAAAGCGAAGGCATCTGTCCTTTTTGCACGCCACGGCTGAAAAAATAATCGAAAAAATACCCATGAGCCAAAAGGGTATGTTCCTTATAATTCCGAAAACGTAGTCGCTATTTTCCGAAAACCATCCGTTTTGCGGCATGGCGCAAAGTACAAGCCTTGCCGTCGCCAAAACGAATAAAAGAATTTCAAAAAAACGATTCGCCTTTAATTTATATCTTTCGAGCAAAAAGTAAAAAAGTAAAACGTAAAAAATCGTCATTGTGATTGAAGTCGCAAGTTTACCGAGCCCAAGCCAAAAAGTAAATGCCGCCATGTCGCCCGAAATGAGCCCCATCATACGGGGAATTAAGTGGAACGAGTCTCCCGCGGCAAGCAAAATAGTTGCGATTCCGAAAATACGAGCGCTTTTTTTGTTCGGATAGCGAAAGGAAAGGTAAACGCCTGCAACAAACGCAAATGCGAGGTATGCTATTTCAAAAATAGGTTCAAAAATTTTCTGCATAGCAGGTCTCCTTCCGAAATTCTGCGACAATTATATCAGTTATTTTATTTTTTATCAAGAAAAAGTTCCGACAAATGCCTAAAACGGCAGTAAAAACACCGTTTAACCAACTCTGGTTTCAAAAAATAAAAAAAATTTAAAAAGATATGAAAAAATCTGTGTTTTGTCACGCTTTTGTCACGCTACAAACTGTAAAATGATAACGTATAATATTATAGTCCGTTATTATATGGATTAGAGGAGACAGCAAATGGCTAAAAAACTGAAAATTACTCTTTTGTCAATTTTGACTTTTGTGGTAATGCTCACGGCATCGTTCGGCTTATCGTCAATGTTTAGCACGTCGACGACGGCTTACGCAATGTCGGGTAACGGATCGGAGTCAAGCCCGTATCTTATTTCGACGAAGGCTGATTTGGAAGCTTTCCGTAACAAGGTCAACGCAGGCGAAACGAAGATTTGTGGCAAGTTGATGGCGGACATCAATCTAGGTGGTTCCGGCAGTCCGTGGACGCCAATCGGAACTGCAATTGTTCAATATGAGGGGTTAAGATATTCCGGCACGTTCGACGGCAACGGTCATACCGTAAGTGGTATATATATCTACGACACTCAAGGTAAATGCCCGGGATTTTTTGCGCAGATTGACGGCGCAACTGTTAAAAACTTGACTATATCAGGTTCGATAACGCAGGCTTATACGGAATTTGGAAGATACTGCGGTGGTCTTGTCGGTAGGGCTACAGGCAATTTCAAAATTATCAACTGTGTAAATAATGCGACTGTTACGAACAGAAGACAAGACGTAGGCGGTATCGTCGGATGTGTTAGCGATAATGGTTGGGGCAACTCTAAAGCGAACGGCGTTATAGAGGACTGTGTCAATAACGGTAATATCACCGCCGGAACTATCACGGCAGGCGGAATTGCTGGTACGGTTTCCGGCATATTAACTATAAATAGATGCTATAACACCGGCGCAATCGCGACAACTACCGATTATGTTTCGTATTCCGGAGGTATTATGGCCTATGGTCCAGCAACTATTAAGAACTGCTATAATACAGGTAAAGTAACCGGTAATTCTTGCTATGTTGGTGGTATTGTTGGTGATCTTTACGGCAAAGTAGAAAACTGCCATAACTATGGAACGGTTGCCGGTAAAATATGGCAAGGCAACATATGGTATGGAGCAATCGCCGGACATCTTAAAGACGGTGCCACGGTAAATAACGCTTATTATCTTAGCGGTTCTTGTGCGTATGCCGGAAACGGAAAAGTTTTATCCGCGGCGGAAATGAAGGATACAAGCAAGTTCAGTGGTTTCGACTTCAATGCACAATGGGAAATGAAGAACGGTGCTAATTATCCTACTTTATTGCCGGCGGCACCCGCTATAATAAACGACGTAAACGGCGCAACGCTTACCTACGGTTATACTACCGGTGGTCCGAGCGTGTCTGCAACGGCGTATGACGGTCATACTTTAAGTTATAAATGGTATAAAAATACTACCGACAGCAACATTGGCGGAACTATAATTGACGGCGAAACTTCTGCAACTTGCAATATTCCGACAGGTTTAGACGCAGGAAATTATTATTTCTATTGCGTTGTAACTTCTAGCCGTTCTACTACGGGAAGAAGTATAAGTACTACGACCGATGCTGTGGAAGTTGTTGTCAATCAACTGATTGTTGACGATATGGCTGTAAGTATATCTAATTGGGTTTATGGCGAAACTCCGAGTGAGCCTAGCGTAAATCTCACTTTCAGCGCACCTATTATATATGAATATAAGTTAAGGGATGCGGATGA
>JAXFZW010000024.1:0-10745 GCA_034184645.1 Clostridia bacterium
AAACAGGGAAAACTTTTCCTACCATTTCTTGAGCATAAGCAGAGACAGACTTTTCAAGAACTTTGACTAGAGCATCAAATCTTTCGTGTTTACAGTGTAAGTCTTGGTATTTGCGTCGTAAACGTATCTTGCGGATACGTCGTTTGTCTTTGAAGAATCGGTCACGAAACACTCTATATCGTAAAGATCGGAAACTTTGATATTGTCTATTTTTTCGCCAAGATTTGCAAAACGGACGTCGGGGTCGTTATAAAGAATCGTAAGAACGGCGTTGCCGGAAACGTCAGACGAACGGATTACGCTGCTTAAATGTACGCCCGAAATATCGATATCCGAAAGGTCACCGAAACTAATTGACGAGTTCGTTATGCCCGTGTCGTAAGTTTCTGTTGATGCGTCGTAACTTATTGCATCTTTTAAAACGTTGTAAAGCGTTGCATTATCCGAATTATCTTCAACCACTCTCGTAAGTCTTACTCCGTTAATGTCGATAGTCGAAAGATCGGCAAGCGTAAGCGTTTCAGCCGTGACGGTTGAATCGTAAGTTTTAGTAGAAGAATCGTAAGCCGCAGCGTCAACCAAAACGTTGTAAAGCGTAGCATTTGCGGGGTTTACCGACGGAAGGTCTATTACCCTTGAAAGCCTTACCCCGTCCATATCGAACCCGGAAAGGTCTGATATTCTAAGCGTATCGTACGTGACTGACGAATCGTAAGTTTTGGTAGACGAATCGTAAGCCACGGCGTCAAGCAAAATGTTGTAAAGCGTGGTGTTTGCGGGGTTTACCGACGGAAGATCTATTACGTTGCATAGCCTTACGCCGTTCATATCTATTGCGGACAGGTCGGCAACGGTAAGCGTTTCGTAAGTTTTTGTAGAATCGTAAGTTTGAGTATCATCATCATACGCTACGGCGTCCAAAATTACGTCGTAAATTTCCTGATTGTCAGGATTTTCGGACGGCAAAGCAATAACCTTGGATAAAAGTATATCGCCCTGATCGAACGTTGCCATATCCTTTATTGTTCTTTCCCCTAAAATTTCGGAGATAAGCGAATTTTCGGGAACATCGCCAACCGTTTTAAGCACCGAAACCACGGAAAGCATTTGGAATCTCACCGAAAATAAATCCTGCATATCGCTGAACGTAAGATCTTGCAACGCACGGATGTAAATTTGTTCGCCTTCGGGCGCAAGCCTTTCACCTGCGTCGTCGTATGCCCTTGCCCATACGATAAGGCCGTCTTCTTCCTTTTCATAGTAGTAAAGCCTTACCCTGTCAGGCAAGAAATCGGATTCCGTATTATCGGGATCGGCAACCGAAACGTTTTGGAAAAGTTCAAGTTCGGAAAGCGAGCCGAAAAGATCTTTTGAAACCTTAACGCTTTCTAAAAGGCCGTCGGCAAAGGACGAGTCGAACTTCAACTCTTTAAGTTTTTCCTCGTCAAGCGTAATTATACTGTCAATACCCGAACTCGAAAGAATATTAAGCAAAAGATTGCTGACAAAAGGCACTTCTTCCATCGTGTAATTCGAGTAGCCGACGATGGCGTCAATAAGACTTTTGTTACCGACCTTTTCCTCATCGACGTACTCGGACGTTTTATCGCCTAAAAAAGTTTTAAGGGGAATAAGTTTTACACCGATAAAAATACCGGAAAACAAAATAATAATCCCCAAAAAGAAGCCGAGCATTGCCCAACCGAAGTTTTTGCCCCTGCGACAGCGCAACGCTTTTTTTGCTTTTTTTATTTTTCTTCTTTCTTTATATTCCTTTTTTTCGGCGCGAATCCTTTCCTTTTCTATTGCCTTACGTTCGGCAGAAGAAAGGTTTTCCGTTTTTTCCGTAGGAGAAACGGGTTGCACCGACTGGTTAAGATTTTGTCCCGTGAAGTTTTGGTTATTATTCTCTTCCATAAAATCCCTTTAAAAATATAAACTTTATAATAATTTTATTATATTACAAGGCTAATCGGTTGTCAACAACTAATCAAGCATGCGGGTGGCGGCAACCGATAGTTCGTTTATATCGTTTTTCGCCCTTCCCGTGACAACGCAATCCAAAAGTTTTTTAAGCGTTTCACCAAGTTTATTTCTTTTAATTCCTATCGTTAAAAGCGTTTCCGGGGTGATTTTAAGTTCCTTGACCGTAAACGGAGTGCCGTTTTCAATCATTTCGGAGTAAATACTTTTCCACCTTTTTACCGTAGGACACTCGCTTACGTCGTCACGGCAAGCGGAAAAATCAGCCTGTTTTAACGCCATAAGATCGTCAAAATACCTTCTGTTTTGCACGATAAAAAGTTTTATTTTGTTTTCGCTCATTTTGCCGTCTAAATCACGCATGTGCGCCCCGATAAGAAAACTTACCTGCTTTTCGGTTGCCGAATCCATGCGCAACCTTTTCGCTATTTTTCCGAAGATTTCAACGCCGCTTTTATCGTGAGCAAAAAACCTTCCGGTAGATATTTTACGTTCGGGTTTGCCGACGTCGTGCAAAAGAGCGGCAAGCCTTACGTTTTCCTTTGCGTAATATACGCATTTAAGGCTGTGCTGCAAAACGTCGTAATGATGAAAATCTTTTCTTTGTTCCATGCCCCTGCCGAGCGTAAGTTCGGGGAAAATTCTGTCAAGAACTTCCGTCCTATCCAAAACTTTGAGTGCGGAATAGTGTCCGTGCGGATCGGAAAAGGCGTATTTTTTATCCGCAACGAGAATTTTTTTAAGTTCTTCATAAATTCTTTCCGCCGCAACGTCCGAAACGTTATCCGAAAACTCTTTTGCTCCGTCCAAAACGTCACTTTTCGGGGTAAAGCCTAATTCTCCCGTAAACCTTGCAAGCCGCATAAGCCTAAGTCCGTCGTGAGAAAAAACAGTTTCGGGCAAACTCACAGTATCCAAAACCTTATTATGAATATCATAAACCCCGCCAAGCGGATCGACGACTTCCCCTTTTTTTATATCAAAGTAAACGGCGTTGCACTTAAAGTCACGGCGCAAAGCGTCCGTCAAAATGTCGTTTGTAAAAGTTGTATTTTCGGGAAGATGTCCGCCGCCCGAATACTCGTCCTTTCTGAAAGAAGTGTACTCGTATCTGACGTTATCCTTTTTAAAAAGCACCGTTCCCGTGCGCGGATAATGAGCAAGCACGTTAAACCCCGCCTTTTTTATACTTTCCGCCGCCGTTTCGGACAAAACGGGAGCGGCAAGGTCAATATCTTCGGAAGACTCGCCGCATAAAAGCGCATTTCTTACATAACCGCCAACCGCATAAAGCGGCTTCGGAAAAATTTCCGCAAGACGCATTAAGTTGTCACTAAAAACGGGATTCATAACTATATTTTATCATATCCCGTTGAAAATTAAAGCGTTTTGTAGTAAAATATCTTCGTAATTCACAAAGGAACAAATTTTTACGATTTATGTTGGACTTTATAATCAATCCCATTGCCGGCGGAAAGGGCGGCAAAAAAATGCGCACATGCGTCGACACAATTGAAAAAATTCTCAAAGAAAAAAACGTCGAATACGCTTTTCATTTTACCGCTAAAAAAGGCGACGCAAAAGAACTCACACAAAAACTATGTTTAAGCGGTGCGAAAACAATAGTTGCCGTCGGCGGTGACGGAACGCTGCATGAAATAATAAACGGTTTTTCGGGTTTTGATAAAACCGCTTTGGGCATTATACCTTGCGGCACGGGAAACGACTTTGCCGCAGCGGTTAAAATACCCGAAAACGTAAGTGCGGCGACGGAACTTATTTTAAACGGCGAAGCAAAGTTTACCGACTTTATGCAAATGCCTACCGTCAGGGGGCTTAACATAATAGGTATGGGCGTTGACGTCGACGTTTTAAAAAGATACGAAAAATTAAAAAAGAAAACTAAATTCGGCTACACAAGGTCGCTAATCAAAACCTTGTTCAACCTTAAAATGTCAAAATTTTCAGCGGAATATAACGGTGAAAAAAAGGATTACGTTTCGTTTATCGCATGCGTCGCAAACGGACACCGTTACGGCGGCGGTCTCGCAATTTGCCCTACGGCAGACCCTGCGGACGGAAAACTCGATTTTGTAACGATAAATGAAGTTCACGGGCTTAAAGTTTTAAGTGCTTTCCTAAAATTAAAGCAAGGCAAAATACTCGACTTTAAGGCGACCGATCACGACACCTTAACAAGCGTCAAAATAATTGCCGACGTCCCCTACACCGTTCAGGTTGACGGCGAACTTTACGACAATATTCCTTTTGAAATCAACGTAGTGTCGAACACGTTAAGAATTTACCGTCCGTAATTAACCACTAATAAATTCGTTTAAAAAATCCCGTTCCGATTTTCGGAACGGGATTTTTGTTTTTATTAAAGGGTTAACGTTCTTCCCTGAAATAGTTAAGTCCAAGTGACGCCGGCGGCTGAACGCTTTTGCTGCCGAATATGCTTGTGATAATGAGAACGATAATGGTAATAACGTAAGGCAAAAGGTTAAGAACCAACCTTGCCACGAGCGAAATACCGTTTATCTTAAACGCAAATATATAAAGCATTGCGAATAAAATCGAACCCAAAATACTTAAATTTGGACGCCAAAGCGTAAATATAACGAGTGCGACCGAAAGCCAACCGAGTGCTTCAATCGTATAAGCGTTTTCCCAACTGCCTCCGATATAGTCCATTATGTAGAAGAATCCGCCGAGTCCGGCAATTCCGCTACCGATAAGTGTCGCAAGATATTTATACTTCGTGACGCTTATACCTGCCGCGTCGGCAGTAGCAGGGTTTTCACCTACCGCACGAAGATGAAGTCCGGGTTTTGTGCGATTCAAGAATAATGCGGCGCATACCGCTATTGCTATCGCAAGATAGGTCAATACCCCGTAACTTAAAAATACTTCGCCGAACCAGCCGAGTTGACTTGCAAACGGAAGTTTAGCGGCGATAATTTTACTTGCCGCATCGTAATAAGTAACGTCGGCAAAGTTTGTCATAAAGAACTGTGTAAAACCCGTACCGAAAATCGTAATTGCAAGTCCGGTTATGTTCTGATTGCATTTAAGCGTTGACGTAAGGAAGGAATAAATAAGCCCCGCAAACATTGCGAACGCAACCGCGCCCACTATACCGAAAAGAATAAGCAATACGCCTACGGGATGTTCGTTAAACGAACCCATGTAAAGCGATACGCACCAGCAACCGCCTGCCGCCCCCATACACATTGTACCGGGAATACCAAGGTTTAAGTTACCGCTTTTTTCGGTTAAAATTTCACCTACGCAACCGAAAAGAAATACTGCCGAAAGCGCTATTGCGCTGGTAATTAAATTAGTAAACATTATTTATTACCCCCTTTGTTAGCGGGTTTAGTTTTTGCTGCCACAGGTTTTTTTGCCTTTGCGGTGGATTTTGAAGTCGCCGTTTTGGAAACGGTCTTTTTAGTCGCCTTAGTTTCAGACTGTTTACCGGCAGCGGTTTTTGCCCCGGTAGGCTTTGCCGTAGCCTTTTTGCCCGCGGATTTTTTAGCGGCGGGTTTTTGCGGCTCTTTTACGCCTTCTTTTTCAACGGGTTTAATGTCTTCTTCTTTTACAACGATTATTTCTTCTACGGGTTCATCCGTTTTATTGTCTTTTTCTTTTATTATTTCATCCGCAACGTCTTTTGCCGAGTTTTCTTCTTTTGCTTCGTCGTTTGTGACCATAAAATCATTTTTTTCGACTTGCGGCTGTTTGCTTTTCTTTTTGAAAATAAGTTTATAACTTATAAAGAAAGAGCAGGCGATAATAAAGAAGTAAATAAATCCCGTAACAACGTTTACTATCGATTCGTCGTAAAAATGGAATTTAACTTTTACAAAACTCATACCCCTTGAAATAAACACAATCAAGAAGCACGTTCCGATAGTAATAAGCGGGTTAAATCCTGCAAGCCAGGTAGCGATTATCGCCGTAAAGCCCATGTTACCATGCATCGTCGAGTGAACGCTGTGGTTAATGTTTCCCGTTAAAAGCACGCCGATTATGCCGCAAATAAGACCGGATAAAATCATTGTCCTTATAACTATCTTTTTAACGTTCATGCCCGCATACTTTGCCGTATTGACGCTTTCGCCGACAACAGAAAGTTCATAGCCGTGTTTACTTTTGTTAAGATAAAAATAAGAAAATACGGTGAGCACCGCGACTACGATAATCGTTAAAAGATAAACGTTGCCTATGTCGATAAGTCCGTAATTGCTTATGGGATCAAGACTTCCCGAACCGCTCGGCGACCATACCTTAATCATTACGAGAACAAGACCTTGTGCAATATAGTTCATCATAAGCGTAAACAATGTTTCGTTCGTGTTGAAAAAGGCTTTGAATATTGCCGGGATAGCCGCCCATAAAATACTTACCGCAATACCTGCGACAATCATTACGATAATTACCACCGCATTTGACGCACCGGCGCGTTGACCTAAATACAACATAACCGCATACGAAACCAAACAACTGATTATTATTTGTCCGTTTGCGCCGAGATTCCAGAATTTCATTTTAAATGCGGGGAGCAGCGCAAGTGCAACGCCAAGTAAAAGCATGCCGTCCCTTGCAAACAGCCAAATTCTCGTTTCAGTACCTACAACGCCCTGGAAAAGGTATTTAAAAAAGTCACCTATATCGCCGACGTCCGACGAAGCCGAACAGAATAGTGCCGCCAAAAACAACGCTATGACTATTGCGATTGCATAATAAAGTAATTTTTTCCACACGGGAATATTAGATCGTTTAACAACGTGAAATAAAGGTTCACGAACCGCTTTAACGTCTGTCATTATTCCTTATCTCCTTCTTCCGTTTCGTTTTGTTTAGCCTTTTCCTGTGCTTCGTGCCACTCTTCTTCGGTAAGGTTGCTGTCTTTTGCAATACCGAAGTTTTTATCCTTCTTTTGTTCGGTAAGGTTAACTGCGCCCGTCATCATTAAGCCAAGCTGTTCTTTCGTAGTTTTTTCGGCGTGAACGACGCCCATGTTTTTGCCGTGGCATAAAACCATAATTTTATCGCAAAGCGCAAGCATAACGTCTAAGTCTTCGCCGATAAAAAGCACGCCCGTGCCTTTCTTCTTTTCTTCGTTTAATATATTGTAAATAACGTAAGACGAGTTAATGTCAAGTCCCCTAACAGGGTACGCCGTGACGATTACGTTCGGTCCCGACTCTATTTCCCTGCCGACCAAAACCTTTTGAACGTTTCCGCCCGAAAGTTTTCTTACGGGGGTTTCGGTGGAAGGCGTGACTATTTCAAGCCTTTCTATAAGTGCTTTTGCACGCGCCCTTGCCGACTTTCTGTCAACGAACGGACCTTTCGCTTCCGCATAGTTTTTAATCATCATATTGTCGGTAATCGAAAAGGACGGAGCAAGCCCCATGCCTAAACGGTCTTCGGGGATAAAACTCATCGAAACGCCTTTTTTGATTATTTCCTTCGCAGGAAGACCTATTATGCTTTCACCTTTGTGCATAATAAAGCCGCTTTTGATTTTCCTTAAGCCCGCAATCGCTTCGCAAAGTTCTTTCTGTCCGCATCCGGCAACGCCCGCTACACCGAGAATTTCACCGCCACGGATATAAAAACTTACGTCGTCGATTGCACGGCTGCCGTCGTCCTTATCGATAACAATATCGCGAATTTCAAGTAAAGGTTTATCAAACTCCGTTTTAGGTCGGTCGATTTTAAGTTCTACCTTTTTGCCCACCATATATTCGGTAAGTTGTTTTTCATTTGTGCCCTTCGTTTCAACGGTGGTTATGTATTCGCCTTTACGGAGTATCGCTACCCTGTCCGAAATTTCCATAACTTCGTTAAGTTTGTGTGTGATTATTATAACCGCCCTGCCGTTTTCACGCATTTTGCGGAGAACGTCGAAAAGTTTTTGCGTTTCCTGTGGGGTTAAAACTGCAGTCGGCTCATCCAAAATGAGTATGTCCGCACCACGATATAAAACCTTAATTATTTCTACCGTCTGTTTTTCGGAAACAGACATATCGTAAACTTTCTTTTTTAAATCTATATCGAACCCGTAGCGTTCGGCAAGCGTTTTTATCCTTTCAACCGCCGCCTTTCTTGCCTTCGGATAAGTTTTCAAATTTATATCTTCGTTAAATTGTTCAAGGATTTCCTTCGCGCACTTTTTTACCTGACGAAGGCTCATTTGATCGACAGGTTTTTTTACGCTTGGAACGTAGCCCTTATTATTAACGAAATCTTTAATTCTGCCTTTGACCTTTTCTTCGTTGTAGCCGCCGTCCTTAATGCCGAGAATAATATTTTCAACCGCGGTGAACGTGTCAACGAGTTTAAAGTGCTGGTGAATCATACCGATACGGTATTTAAAAGCGTCTTTGGGCGACTTAATTACGGCTTCTTTACCGTTTATGAAAATTTGACCTTCGTCGGGGAAATAAATACCCGAAATCATATTCATAAGCGTAGTTTTTCCGCTTCCGTTTTCGCCAAGTATCGCAAGAATTTCGTTTTTGTAAACGGTAAGGTTTACGTTTTTATTTGCAACTACTCCGCCGGGGAAGTATTTGCAAATATTTTTAAGTTCTATGGCAACCTTTTTTTCCATAAGAAACTCCTGTTAAAAGTAAAAAAATTTTTGTCCGTAAAATAAAAATAATGCGGGAAACTCTCGCATTGAGTTAAATAAAAAATCGTTTAAGGCGGGGAGTATAATTCCCCGCCTTAAAGATTATTTTAAGTTAGCTGAGTACGGTAATACCTTCGATGATAATTTCAAAGTAAGGTGCAGACATAACAGTACTTTCGTCAAAGTAGGTTATCGAACCGGCCGTTTTGATTACGTCAACTCCTGCAACGGTGAAAGACGTAAGGGTCGTTCCGTCAACGTCATAATCGCTTACAGCGTTGAACTGACTTGCTACGATAGCGTCAAGGTTAGTGGTGTTGACTTCAAATTTGCTGGTATCGAAAACCTTTCTGGTTCCCGCAATAAGTTCATTTTGAATTTCGTTAAGTTTTGCTTTAGCACCGGTGGTAGCAGCAGGACCTACTTCCCATTGTACGGATTCGGTTGCGATAGTGCCGGTCCAGTCGGTTTCAACGGCAGCGCCGCCTTTAACTTGGTCGATCATTTTTTCAAAATAAGGAACCCAGTTGATTTTTGAATAAGCAACGAGCGTGTTTTTACCGGTAGATCCGTTGTAGGCAACGTTAGGAACTCTTGCCGTGTCGCAAGCGGTAGGAGCACCCATCGAGTCAGCGTGTTGCGAAACGAGAACAGCACCACCCTGGATAAGGGTTTCCGCAGCGGACTTTTCTTCGGTTTCACCATACCAAGTACCGGTATAGGTTACGTCCATAGTAGCGGTATAAGTAATTTCGTTTACAGGGTTTTCTTCAAGTGCAGCCTGTACGCCGAGATACCAAGAAGTATATCCGGAGATAACTTCAGCGTAGGGGTGAGCACCTACATAACCGAGTTTGAAATTATTTGAAGAGTCTGCTTTATCGGTCATAGTAAGAAGTTTAAGACCTGCAGCATAGCCTGCGATGTAACGTCCTTCATAAATGGAAGCGAAAGCGTTGTGGAAGTTAGAAAGATTTCTCGCAAGAGCGCTCGTTCCGGTTGCGTGATAGAATTGTACGTCTTTAAATTCTTCGGCAGCCTGAATCATGAAGGCTTCATGTCCGAATGAATCTGCGAAAATTCCTTTGTAGCCTTGGTCTACTAAATCTTTTGCCGTGTTGTAGCAGCTGATATCTTCGTTGATGTTGGAAACGATAGCATACTGTTTTTTGCCGAGACCTTTGTTTTCACAAGCAGTTTTGAATGCGTCGATGAAGTTCTTGTCGTAAGTCGAACTTTCACCGTGAAGCGTTATAAGCGCTACAACGGGGGTATCGTCTTCGCCGCAAGCGGTAAGTCCGAGGCAGCACGTTACTGCTAAAATAGCGGTAACTAAAAGAGTTAAAAGTTTCTTCATTGTATAAAACCTCCATACCCTTTCGGGTTTTTTTCGTAAATTATTTGCGGAAAGTTATTTTACCGTCTTCCATGCTTTCGACAATCGCCAAGGAAAAAACGTCGTAACCTTCTTCCCTGAGCTTGTCCCCTCCGCCCTGGAATCCTTTTTCAATCGCCGCGGAGAACCCTACGATTTCCGCACCCGACTGCTTAACGATGTCTTTTAACGCATAAAAAGCGTTTCCGCAAGCCAAAAAATCGTCAACAATTAAGATTTTATCTTCTTTACTTATGTATTCGGTAGGAACGGTGAGCGTATTGTCGTTATTATGAGTGTAAGAATGGCAGTTTGCCTTGTAAAGTTCACCGCTGACGTTTGCCGTTTTTGATTTTTTTGCGAAAATCATATCGACACCGAACTCTATCGCCGCCGCAAAAGCAATCGCTATTCCCGACGCCTCAACGGTAAGCACCTTAGTCACGCCCTTTGATTTATAATGGTTAAAAATCTCTTTACCCATTTCGGAAACGAGCGCAACGTCCATACGTTGATTCAAAAAACTGCCTACCTTTAAGACGTTACCCGGTAAAACGACGCCGCGTTTTACAATTTCCTTTTCAAGAAGATTCATCTCGTTTGCTCCGAAAATTGAAAAAACAGGTTAAATAACCTGTTTTGCCAATATATATCCCATTTTTGTTAAAAAAACAAATATTCCACCTTTTTATAATAATGTTTAAAAGGCAATGGAATTCCCAATAGTCGCGCCTATGGCGT
>JAXFZW010000025.1:0-6268 GCA_034184645.1 Clostridia bacterium
AGAGAAGGAATTTGGTGGTCTTTCTGGTGTTGTTGGGAACAAGAAATAGGAGGGTAAGACATGATCCCAACACGAAAGTCGTTATGAATCTTACGCAATTTGAGAAAGCAAAAGCGGTAAGAATGATTGACAGATCGGTTCAGGAACTTGCTTCTCAGTCCGAGCAAAGTTACCGTGCGTCTTCGCTTATCGACAAGCAAACGCACATAAATACGCTTGTTGAAGTTCTTAAAATGCTTCAAAACGACAACGAATCACTTTACGGAGTTACCATACACATTACCGTATATCCGGAAGAAAACGGCAGTAAGGATGCGATTAAAACCGCAAAAAAGACCATAAGAAGAATTTTCGCGGAAGAAGGTTTTGAACTCGTTGACAACTACTTCCGTCAAGACCAAGCGTTTATATCGGCAAACGTATCGAGGCTTGATTTGATGACGGAATTTCAGCGTGCCATACATTCGGGTTCGGTTGCGGCGGTTTTCCCCTTCGTTTTATCTACCGTTATGGACGATAACGGCTGTATTTTGGGAACTGAAAACGGTTATCCGGTAATAGTTGACTTTTTTAAGCGCGATTATGAACGCGTAAACTCTAATATGGTCGTAATCGGTAAATCGGGTTCGGGTAAATCGTATGCGACAAAAACGATTCTCACTCAACTTTGCGCCGAAAACAGTAAAATTTTTATTCTCGATCCTGAAAACGAATATCAGCAACTTGCTCATAACATCGGCGGAAGGCTTATTGACGTAGGTACGGCGGGTGACGGAAGAATAAATCCTTTCCACGTCATCACAACGCTTGAAGGCGACGAAGAAGGTAGCGGATCAAGGGTAAATAACTTTGCCGTTCATTTACAATTTTTAGAGGAGTTTTTCAGAGTTGCGCTTGATGGCATAAGTTCCGAAGCGCTTGAATATCTTAACAATATTGTCGTTGAATTATATAAACAAAAAAATATTGATTCTAGCACGGATTTTGCTAAACTTTCCGCAAGTGATTATCCGATATTTGACGAGTTAAGCGAACTGATAAACAAAAAACTAACAAAGGCAAAAGTTGAGTACGACATAACTCAACTCAGAATACTTCACAATTATATATCCAAGTTTGCAGGTGAAGGAAGAAACGCCAACCTTTGGAACGGCGAAAGCACGCTTACCGTTAAGGAAAACTTTACCGTATTCAATTTCCAAAGTTTACTTGCAAACAAAAACGGCGTAATTGCAAACGCGCAAATGCTTATGGTGCTTAAATGGCTTGATAACGAAATAATTAAAAACCGTGATTTCAACATTAAGCACGGCACTAACAGAAAAATCGTCGTTGCAATCGACGAAGCGCACGTTTTTATAGACCCGAAATATCCTATTGCGCTTGACTTTATGTACCAACTGGCAAAGCGTATCAGAAAGTACAACGGTATGCAAATCGTCATTACTCAAAATATAAAAGACTTTGTCGGAAGCGACGACATTGTCAGAAAGTCGACTGCGATTATCAACGCATGTCAGTATTCGTTCATTTTCGCTCTTTCTCCTAATGATATGACCGACCTTTGCACGTTGTATGATAAAGCGGGACAAATTAATGAAATCGAACAAGACCAAATTGTAAATAATCCCCGTGGCGACGCATTTATTATTACTTCGCCCACAAACAGAACAAATATTAGTATTATTGCTTCGGCAAACTCGCAAAAACTGTTCGGTGAGGGACAGGGTTAACAGGAGTATATATGCCCTACACTTTAAGTGAACAAGAAAAACAAAATTTTACGGCGCAGTATCTTAGGAACGTTGAAAGAATCAACGCATATCTGCCCGACAACTTGAAAATCACCGCCGATCTAAAGGAATTAAACAAACGCCTTAACGATCCGAAAGAACAACGTCTTTATAAAAGAGCGTTGGAAATAAAGGAAAAGGAAGAAAGGCGTCAGGACCTTTACGATCAACTTGCGGATGAAAACAGGTATTTAAGAACTAAAGGCAAAACTTACGCACTCGACCGTGTTATACAATACCAGTTTGCGATGGAAAACGATCCTAATGCCGCCGCTTACAACCAAAACGTAATAAGAAACTATTATTTGCACCCTGAAGCGATGGTACAGCAGGAGTTCAAAAAGCTTTTAAAATACGATCCTACGCTAATATCACAAATTGCAAAATCAAACGATACGGAAAACTTACTCGTTGAGTTTTACGATAAAAATGCTCAGTTTTGCGAATATGCTTTTGCACTCAAAGGTTCGATTGCGGCATTTAACAAGGGAATCGTCGTCGATGAACTCAGTAAAAATATCGAATCCACGGCGTCATCCTACGAAATGCTGAAAACCGCCTCCGAAATGGTCCAAACCGTGTCGGAAAGCAGTTTTTTCGTTATGCCCAAACTTACGGAAAGCCAAAAAATATGTTTAGAGAATTCGAACATTGACATTGAGAGTCCTGAATTTTACGACGACGTCAAAAGACAGATAAAGTGTAACGCATTCAGGGACGTTTCCGTCAAGGAGTTTAAGACGTTTTTCAAAAACCTTGATAAGGACGGGTTTAAGTATAAGACTTCGGGCGGGCTAAATACTCTTATTGCGATAAAGGAAAGCAATGGCGGGCAACTGAAAAACGTTCCTTTTACTCTTGCATATCTCGGAAACCAAGTGTATGCAGGTTCACACTTTTTTCAAATTAATCAAAAGGAAGCAAATATCGTTCAGGACGTTTTCAAAAGAGACTATATCGCAGAACAAAATTTTGTCCAACACGATTTTGTGCCGGCAAACGCCAACGATTACAATACTAAAATCCGTGCATTTAAATTTCAATACGCGGCAAATATAAATCTTCCGCTCTACAAGGTGGAGAATATGGATTTAAGGGATATTGTCGCAAGGCATAAGGGCGGTTTTTTTGAAAAAACGTTCGGAACTACGTCAAAGGAATTTAAAGACGTAATGTCGCAAGTAGACAGATTTTACGATCAAGGTTCGGAAGACTACCACCAAACGGAAAGTCTGGCGCAAGTAGGCCAAAGTTATTTAAACCACAAGGGCGTCAAAACGATTGACGATATTATGAAACTTTCAGGAACGTCAAAAAGCAGGGCATTGTTTTGTTATTCGCTTGTTGAAACTTGCAAACGCACCGAATTTAACAGGAATTTTGCCAGAGACTACGTCGTAGTGCCCGAAAGACCGATAGGGATTGAAAATACGGATTTACAGAACGGTCAACCGGCGATTGTAAATATTGTTGCGAAGGAACACGCTATACCGAGCAACGATATTCTTGAAGATAAGCCCGTAAAACAGACGAATAACGTAAACGACGAACAAAATCAAATTGACAATACCGAAAAGAATAATTTGAACGAAATTCCGCTTGAAGAAGCGATTGAAAACTTGTAAAATTATTTTGATAAAATACAAAACAGAAAGGAGAAACTATTATGCCAAATATGCCAAATATGAATCCGGTACTTACGGAACAGGAAAAGATACAACTTTTTACCGAACACAGAAGATACATTGACGACTTCAACAGTCATTTTCCGGAAAATATGAAAATACCTTACGACGACGATGCGTTCAGGGCAAAACTTGATAATCCCGAAGAAGTTATGCGCTACCGCAGAAGCGTTGCAAGGGAAGAAAAACTTCAAGAACAAAGAAGAATATACGAAAGGCTTGAAAGTAAATTCGGTACTCCGCCGGAAGGCAGACACTATCTTAACCGAAATATCGAGCATGCTTTTAAAACCGACGGTTCGGACGAGTCCAACGAATATAACGAAAATTTATATAAAGATTACGTTCGCAATCCGGAAAAGTTGCTGTACAAAAAGATTCAGAATATCATAAATTCTGATCCGCAACCGCTTTATGAAGCGTTTGACAATAAAGGTGCGCTCTGCGATTTTTACGACAACCACCAGGAGCTTTGCGAAGACGCATTTGTTTTCGGTTCTATAGTAAAAGACAACGCGGTTGACTGGGTAAATCCGCAATTCAAACAGGCAATGAACAGTATGAAAAAACCTATTGAAGAATTAGGTGACGCACAAAAAGCCGCGTATGCTTGCGTCGGTTCGTCTTATCTTACAATGCCTGAGCTTACGGTTGAGCAAGCAACTATTCTTATGGGAAGCGGACCGCAATATGCCGGTAAAGACGCAAAACTTGAAGTCCGCAACACTATTATGAGAACGCTTGAAAAGAGTGAAGGGGTTGAGCAAGCCAAAGACTTTTACGATAATCTTCGCGAGCACGGTATGCAACTCAACAATAAATTCTTTTTGAGTCACGTCGCGGAACAAAGACAACCTGACGGAACGCATAAGGTCGTCAGTTTCCACGAACCGCTCAAACATCCTAACGACGCAAATCTCAATATACGCAAAAGGACAAAAGACGAAATCTGGCATATTAGAAACATCAGCAAGGAGTACGAAAGAGAATATCTCGGTATATGGCAAAAAAAGTTTTCCGATTTAAGCGGAAGTCAAACGCCGTTTAATTTTGCGGCGATTAAGGACGCTCATAAAGGGAATATTTTTGAACGTATGCTATTTAGGACGTCGCGTCAATATACGGAGTTTATAAATGCGTTTGAAGCGTATAATAATCCCGAGTCAAAGGACTATCTTAACAGGGAAAAATTGCGTGAAAAGGCTGAGGCATATCAAGCCCGTAAAATCGGACAGGGCAAAACGCTTGAACAAATGGATGCAACCAGCCGTAAAAGGATGAATCTCACGTCGAACGTAATCGCAACTCTTGATTATATGGATAAAATGGACGACATCGTGAGAAATCAAATCGACGCAAAACTGTATCCTGAACCCGGTGCAAAAGCAGTAGGCGAGCAATTTTTGCAATCGAAAGACGTATCCGACGCACCCGATAAAAACGGATTTTCCAAACAGGTTGAAGAAGTTAAAAACGTCCTTAACGTTATAGGTCCAAAACAAAATAACGACAATGTAATGGATTTGCCGAGCGATGACGATGATTTAGATATGACAGTATAATAAGTAAAAGTAATTTTTCTTAAAAATCATACTGTGGCAACTTTGTGGCACATGGTGTGATAAAATAAAAAAAGAAAAGCAAAATTGCTTAGATAAAAGGAGAACGGTTATGCTTAGAAGACATGAATTAACTGAACTTTTGGGGACTAATATCAGTAATCCTGACACACCCGGTGAAAAATTAAACAGTTTTATTAACTATCTTGCCGACAATTATTCGGAAAACGAAAACGGCGGCATTTCTCTTGAAGAAGCGATTATTATCGCAAAGAAGGCTGTCGGCGAAACAGTCGTTTATAGAAGAGAAAAAGAAGGTTTGAACGAACAGGACGGAAATTTACTTTGCAACGACAGGGTTTACGGTGCAAAGGGTAACTGGACGGTCGGTTTCTTTATGGATTATCCGAGAGACGCAGTTCAATACTTGCTCGTTCAGGCAAGGCAAAACGCTCTTAAAAACGGGGATCCGGCAAGGGCTGCAAGATTCAATACGGTAGCCGAAAGTATTGCAAACAAACGCCATTCTTTTGACACTTTCAGTTTTTATAAGGGTAAGTGCGTCCACGACATGGTAAATATCGAAAGAAGGTTTATCGGCGGCGGAAATGCGGTAGACGCTTCATTTAACGCCAACAAGGCAGGTTTTTTCGATCGTATATTCCGCAGAACTTCTCGTCAGTACAAAGACTTTGAAAAGGAGTTTAAGGCGTATAGGGCTGATACGAGAGTGGAAGAAGGGACAAACTCGCGTGAAGCAAGCAGGGAATCGGTTGCAAGAACGGCTAAGGCATATTTAGCCCGTAAAATTCCGGGGTATAACGGCGGCGACAAACTTCCGACACTCGAACAAATCAACAGGTTGAGGGGTAAGTCAAGGAACAGGGCGCTTTTTTGCTACAACGTGGCTTCCGCTACAATAGACTCCGCCAAAACCGAACAAAAATTCAGCACTCTTGTCAACACGATAGAAGCCCAAATGAAGAAAGACGGTACCGATATAGCGGCAAACAGGCTTTATTCCACAAATTCGATTGACGCCGAACAAATCAAAAACGTACTCAGCGACGTTAGTCCTATAGAAAAAGTCGTCGGTATAACCGGACCGACAGTTAAGCAGGAACTTACCGACTCTCAAAAAGATTTTCAAAAGTCTTTGGCAAGGGATTTGGACGACAAGCCTAACGGCGTTGACGTTCAAAGACTTTCAAAGCAAATGGGCGAAATTGAA
>JAXFZW010000026.1:0-6768 GCA_034184645.1 Clostridia bacterium
GAGAACCGAAAATACGTGCGTCCATGCCGTTAAGCGTAAACTTTATATCGTCCCTGTGCGGGCCTATCGTAGTGTAGCCTAAACGCAAATCTTTATCTATGGAAACGCGTAAATCTTCGTACATGGCGAATGCGATGTCCTCTTCCGTGCCGTAATAACCGCTTTCCGTCTTCATTTTAAGTTCTTCTTTTCCGCCCGAAAGCATTGCGTGTTTTTGCTCCGCTATGGGGGACAGTTCTTCCAAAAAACCGTTGCGGTCTTTTATTATTTTCGCCGCAGCCGCCGTTAATTGCTTATCCCATATAGGAAGCGTATCGTAAATAACTTCCCTGTCCGGGTTTTTCAGAAGATTATTTCGCTGCATCAGAATTTTATTGTACTTTTGAAGCGCATAAAAATAGTTTTTTGACATTTGCGAAAGCGAAACGTTCATAAACCTGCGCCTGTCCTCAGGGCTTTCCTGAACGAGTTTTAATTCGGACGGATTAAAAAATACGCTGTGAATATTGCCTAAAAGTTCGCCTATACGCAGTATTTTAAGCCCGTTTACGTAAACGTCTTTTTTGTCGTTTTTATTAAAAACTATCCGCACCGACACATCACCGTATGCGGAAATCGCCGAACCCGAAATTTCAGCGCGCTCTTCCCCCGTTTTAATAAGATAGTTATCACGGTTGGCGCGCGGAGAATAGCCCGTACACAAAAAAAAGATGGCTTCCGCCGCGTTGGTTTTACCCTGTGCGTTTTTGCCCGTCAAAAGATTTATTCCGTTGTCAAACTCAAAAATTTCTTCTTCGTAGTTGCGGAAGTTTTTAAGTTTAAGCGTAGTAACGTTCATATGGTGAAAAAAATTTTTAAAAAATCGACTTATTGACTTTATTTTATTTTCAAATTATTGTATAATGTAAAAACCTACCCGTTTGGGCGCATAAACATTATATATGTTTTTCAAGGTAATTGCAACAGATAAAAGGAAAAGTTGATATGGAAAGTTATGAACTTTTATGGAATATGACGCTCACCGAACTTGAAAAAACGGTAAGCTCATTATCTTATGAAACATTCATTAAAACGCTGCAAGCGGTCGATATCGTCGGCAATAAACTCGTGCTTATTACCGACAGCAAAATTTTTGCCGACACCGCTAACTACAAAATGGCAACGATTATTAACGACGCACTTAAAAAAACCGCGCCCGAACTTACCGGCTTTACCGTTTACGTTGCAAAAAATAAGGAAGAGTATCTTAACAGCGGCGATAATTCCGAAGTCGAAAAAATAGAAAACCAAGGCTCGCCCATCAACCCGAAATTTACTTTCGACTCTTTCGTGGTAGGACCTTCGAACCAGTTTATATATGCCGCCGCCAAAGGCGTTGCGGAAAACCCCGGCGGCGACGAAATTAACCCGCTGTTTATTTACGGCGGTACGGGACTCGGCAAAACGCATATACTTATGGCGATAGCCAACTATCTGCGCCTTAAAAGCCCGTCAACGCGCGTACTTTACGCCACTTGCGAACAGTTTACAAACCAGTTTATCGAAAGCATAAGCCGTGGCAAAGGTTCTGATCAGGACTTCCGCAAAAAGTACCGCAATATCGACGTTTTGCTTATCGACGATATTCAGTTCCTTGCCAAAAAACAGGGTATTCAAACCGAGTTCTTCCACACCTTTAACGAACTCGTGATGCAAAACAAACAGATTGTTTTAGCGTCCGACCGTCCGCCGAAAGAAATAGAAGTTTTGGAAGACAGGTTAAGAACTCGTTTTGAAGGCGGACTTCTTGCCGACGTTCAGACCCCCGACCTTGAAACAAGGGTCGCCATACTCCGCAAAAAAAGCGAAGAACAGAAGTGTCTCGTAGACATTAAGGTTTTAACCTATATCGCGGAAATGTCCGACGGGGATATAAGGTCTTTAATAGGCAAACTTACCAAAGTTATTTTTGCGTCAAAACTTCACGAATGCCCTATCACCATTTCGCTCGTCAACGAAGCGCTTAAAGAATCCGCAGGCGAAGTTTTGGAAGAACTTAAAATGGACGACATAATCAACTGCGTAGCGGACTTTTACAAGGTAAACAAAAACGATTTACTCGGGAAAAAGAAGAATCAGGAACTCGTCGAACCGAGACAGGTTTGCATGTACCTTATTACGGATATGATGAGTTTACCGCTTGACACCATAGGTAAAAAGATGGGCAAAACCCACGCTACCGTTATTTACTCGCGCGATAAAGTTGCCGAACAAATGAAATCTGACAATAAACTTTCAACCGAAATCAGCGATATTAAAAACATGCTTTTGAAAAAATAAATTATGACAGAATTTTCACACGGACAATTTGATGCGGTAGTTATCGGGGCGGGGCACGCAGGTTGCGAAGCCGCCCTATCTCTTGCCCGCACGGGACTTTCAACCGCCCTTTTAACGCTTAATTTGGACGGCATTGCCTTTATGGCGTGCAACCCTTCTATCGGCGGCACGGCAAAGGGGCAAATCGTTCGTGAAATAGACGCGCTCGGCGGCGAAATGGCAGTCAACGCCGACAAAGCGCTTTTACAAATAAGGACGCTTAATAAAGGCAAGGGCGTTGCCGTACAAAGTTTAAGGGCGCAGGAAGACAAAAACCGCTATCACGCCGAAATGAAAAAGACTGTCGAAAATACCCAAAACCTTAAAATTATTCAGGCGGAAGCGGTGGAAATTTTAACCGAAAACGGCAAAGTTTCGGGGGTTAAAACGGCTTTCGGCGGGGTTATTTACTGCAAAGCGGTCGTCGTTGCGACAGGCGTTTACTTAAACGGCAGCGTTATCGCCGGCGAATGGAAAAGATCTTCCGGTCCTAACGGTTTTGCTCCCGCTAACGAACTCACGGCAAACCTTATCGATTTAGGCTTTGACGTGCGCCGTTTTAAAACGGGTACGCCGGCAAGGGTGGACGCAAGAACTATCGACTTTTCCGAACTTGAAGTTCAGGACGGCGAAACCGACCTTTACCCCATGAGTTTTATCGACGGTTCGGTTCCGCAAAAGCAACTCCCCTGCTATCTTACTTATACAAACGAAAAAACGCATGAAATTATTCGTGCAAACCTTCACCGTTCTCCACTTTATTCGGGAAGAATAAAAGGCACGGGACCGAGATACTGCCCGTCAATAGAAGATAAAGTCGTGCGCTTTGCCGATAAAGACCGTCATCAACTGTTTTTAGAGCCCGAAGGCGGCGATACGAACGAAATTTACGTGCAAGGGCTTTCAACTTCTCTTCCGCACGACGTTCAGGAACAAATTTATCACTCGATTAAAGGGTTGGAACATTGTTCCATAATGCGCTACGCTTACGCTATCGAATACGACTGCATTAACCCGTTAGACCTTTACCCCACGCTTGAATTTAAAAAGGTTGAAAACCTTTACACCGCAGGGCAAATTAACGGCACCAGCGGTTATGAAGAAGCCGCAGCGCAAGGGCTTATCGCAGGGCTTAACGCGTCGCTTAAATTAAGGGAAAAAGAACCTGTTATTTTAGGTCGCGACACGTCTTACATAGGCGTTTTAATCGACGATTTGGTCACCAAAGGCACCGACGAACCTTACCGCATGATGACAAGCCGTGCCGAACACCGTATCGTTTTAAGGCAGGACAACCCCGACTTCCGCTTAACGGAAATTGGAAGAAACGCCGGTCTTGTATCCGACGAAAGATATAACGTTTACTTAAAGCGTCAGGAAGAATACGCCAAAGCCAGCCGTGAAATGCAAGTAAGAATAAAACCTTCGGACGCCGAAAAACTGCTCGCCGAATACGGCTTTACAAAGCCAAATGCGGCTGTAAGCAAAGCGGACATGGTTCGTCGCGGAATTCCGTTATCGGCGATTTCAGCCGAGTTCGGCGGCTTTGAAGGAATTTCCCCTGCCATAATGGAAACTGTGGAAACAGACGCCAAATACGAAGGCTACCTTGCAAAAGAACAGGAACAAATAGACAAAGCAAGAAGATTAGAGTCTAAAAAACTGCCCGACAATATAGACTACTCTATGATAAAAGGCTTACGCCTTGAAGCAAGACAAAAGTTAAATAAAGTTCGTCCGGCAAACTTAGGTCAGGCAAGCCGAATTTCAGGCGTTTCCCCAGCAGACATCGCCGTATTGATGGTTTTCTTATCAACATAAATTATCGCCGTAATTTGCCCGTTTACGGGCTTAAAATAAAAATAAAAACGAAAAGGATTGCTGAACAGCAATCCTTTTCGTTTAATTAAAGATTCAGCAACTCTCCGCTTTATACTTCGGCGTAAACTTCTTTCGCTCTTCTTCCGTGTAGTTCGGTAAAAACAACGGCTTAAATATTTTCGGAATCGTTATCTTCGTCTTCATTTATCGCCGTATCCTTAAACACAAATTCCACAACGGCTTTATTCTTGTCTTTACCGCTTAACTCTAATTCTTGGTTGTCTGTTTGCCCTAAAAGGTTCTTGCCTAAAAATATCGCCATTGTTGCGTTATGCTTGGCAAGTTCAAATTGATAACGGCGAAGGCTCATTTTTCCACCTACGGAAAGCCTTTTAAATACCCCTAAAAAACTCTCCCCGTGTTCTCTCTTACAATAATTGTCGATTGTCTCTTCCGTACAATTAAAAAACCCTGCAATTTCTTCCTTTGTGCAGTGAAGTTCGCAGAGTTTCTTAAAACTATCGTTATTTATTTCTATTTTAGGTCGCCCGTTAGGTCGCCCCGTGGGTTTCCTTGCCATTTTTTACTCCTTAAATATCTTCATCGGGAATAAGCGGTAAAACAAACTCGACTAATTTTTCCCAGTCGTCCCCTGCTTTATCTCCCTCTTTATTATCTTCCCATAAATGGTTGCAATCTATGTTGTTTTTTTTAATAAAATTTACAATTTTTCTTTGATTCTCTTCTGATAGATTTCCTGCATGCTTTATTATATCCATTTCTTCCGCAGTCCCTATCGTGTCTATAAAAGCGTTAAAATCAATCATTTATCTTCCACACCTTAATAATGTCATAATTAAAATCTTCGTCTGACTTATTTATTCTTATAATATAAAAGTTTTTACCATCGTTGACTTTTACTGTCGCCGAACCTTTTTTATTCACTCGATTTCTTACGGAACTGTATTTATTCATTACGGCGCTATCAAGTTTACGGGAATAATACTTTTTAACAACTTTATCGGCAAGCGTTTTCGCAACGTTACTTTGGCTGCTATAATGCTTACACTCTCCGCCGTCGTTCTCTTCGTTCGTAAAGTGTCCTTTTTTATCTTTCCACTTATCCATATTATAAGCCTTTGAGTTTTATTTTGTCAAATCAAACCTTTTATTCGTATAAAGATATTCCGTCACTTTCTTTCGGCGGGGTGCTTTTTCGCATTTTGCTTGTACGGTTTTAATTCGTTTAACTTTATTTCTACTGTTTCCATTATTTACTCCAAATAAAAAAGCGCACCCGTTTAGGCACGCTTCCGTCCGAGACGCACGAAACTATTCTCGGCTCATTCACTTATAAATATTTTTCCAAATCTTCGTCAAGACCTAATTCTTTCAATAAACCTTCGTCGGATATATTGTCTTTAATTGTTTGAACTGCCATATAAATGCCTAACTTTATTAGGTCATTTTCTTGACTATTTAAATCTTCTTTAACTGCTGTAATTGCTTTTATAAGTTCTTCCTTTTCAATCATTGGATTCACCTATTTCATTTTTTATTTTACTTATTTCCCTTTCTTCTCTTTGTATTTCTTTTCTCCAAAAAACAAATGCGCCATTTTTATAAACTTCTGATTTTTTGTCCCAATCTTTAACATATTTGGCAGGGTTATTTATTTTGTCTTTATGTTTTTCAATCACTTTATAGTGAGTTCTAATACTTTTTTTCTTTTTTATTATTCCAGTATTCTTATGCCTTTCATCAACTTTTTGGGCTAACGCTTTCGCTTTATTCTCTTGACTGTTATATGCGCCGTCAGATCCCTTTTTAACAAACTTTTGATTGTTGCCGTCTCTCGGGTGGTCTTTTTCTTCCCATTCCGCCATAATTATACCCCGTTCGGGGTTTTAAGTCAACCCCTTATAAAATACTTTTTAATGCGTTTAAGCAATCAAGCATACTCGCTATTATTTGTACTTTCTCACTTAAAAGCCTTTTAGTCGCATAAGATAAGTTCTTAAAGTCTTCGGTTTTTGCAAAGTTTTGTATCGCCGCTTATTTATAAAAAAAGCACCCACATTTTTATGGGGTGCTTTCTTTTTGGATAAAACAACTACCATTCAATATGCCGAAGGCATATTTTTCGCTTTAATAGGACTAACTAACACAGCATAGAAACTGTAAGTGCCGCAAGGTAATAAAACATTGAAATAGACTGCGAACCTTTCCCGTACAATCAGTAAATATATCAATACACACAGCAACTACCATTCAGCGGAGCGTAGCGACGGTATGTCGTCGAGTAGAAAGAAATATATTAAGCGAAAGCAATTACCGCTAACAAAAATTTAACGTAGTTGTATGTAACTAACGACATCTTCCCGTACAATCGTTAGATTGTCGGGATGATTTACGTTGGTACAACGTACAAAAAAAGAACCTACTTTTTAGTAAGTTCTTTTTTTGTCTGGATGCAGCAACTACCTATCTTCCCGTGTCGTCTCCAACAAAGTATTTTCGGCGCAAGTGAGCTTAACTTCTGTGTTCGGTATGAGAACAGGTGGGACCTCACCGCTATCGTCACCGCAA
>JAXFZW010000027.1:0-6864 GCA_034184645.1 Clostridia bacterium
GCGCTGCCTCGAGATAGAGCGAGCGTTGCCAGTCAACGGGGACATCCTTGATGAACTGGAACGCATCCATGAAGCGCGCATAGTTTTCGGGCAGATCCGCTGCCATCTGCAACGGACTGTATAGCGTCACATAGAGGGTGCCGGGGTGAAGGTCGGGGTGATACTTTTTAACGAGCGTTCTGTACGCCTTTTTAATATCGTCCGCCGTCGCATTTTTGTCAACGCCCAGCGTTTTATAGTAATCTTTTGCCATAATTGAATAAGCCCTTTAACCTGCAAACTGAAAGGCGGAATTCCGCCTTTCAGTACGCAAAATTTTTATTTATTTTAAACCATTAAAGATTAACTTTGATGGAATTCGTCGCCGCCGGGTTGACCTTCTCCGCCGTTTGCACCGTTCGGGTTCGCTTGCTGGTAAACCTTTGCGAAAATTTCCTGCGATACGGATGAGAGTTTTTCAAACGCCGCTTCGGCACGGTCTTTGTCGTTAGCGTTAAGCTCTTCTTTAGCACTCTTTAATTCTTCTTCGAGTTTAGCCTTGTCTTCGGCGGATACCTTGTCGCCTAAATCTTTAAGCGATTTTTCTACGGTGAATATCATTCCGTCGAGTTTATTGTGCGCGTCAACGCCTTCCTTCCTCTTCTTATCTTCTTCTTCAAACTGTTGCGCTTCCTTTACCGCCTTGTCGATTTCGGCGTCAGAAAGGTTGGTGGAAGAAGTAATAGTGATGTTTTGCGACTTGCCTGTGCCTAAGTCTTTTGCCGAAACGTTGACTATGCCGTTTGCGTCGATATCGAAAGTAACTTCGATTTGCGGAACGCCGCGCGGTGCGGGTGCAATGCCGACAAGTTCGAATCTGCCGAGAGTTTTATTGTCCTTTGCGAATTCCCTTTCACCCTGTAAAATGTGTATGTCAACCTGCGTTTGATTATCCGCCGCAGTCGAGAATACTTGCGATTTTTTAACAGGAATAGTCGTATTCCTTTCGATAAGTTTGGTGCAAACTCCGCCGAGAGTTTCAATACCGAGAGATAACGGTGTTACGTCCAAAAGAAGAACGTCTTTTACGTCGCCCGAAAGTACGCCGCCCTGAATTGCCGCACCGATTGCGACGCATTCGTCGGGGTTGATGCCCTTAAACGGTTCTTTACCGGTGAGTTTTCTTACTTCGTCAACGACTGCCGGAATACGGGTTGAACCGCCGACCAAAATAACCTTATCGATGTCGGAGTATGAAAGTTTAGCATCTTCCATAGCCTTTTTCATAGGAATTACGGTCGCTTCGACAAGATCCCTTGTAAGTGCGTCGAATTTTTGTTTGGTAAGGTCGACGTCAAGGTGTTTAGGACCGGTTGCGTCAGCCGTAATAAACGGAAGGTTGATGTTTGTGCTTGCCATACCCGAAAGTTCGATTTTAGCCTTTTCAGCCGCTTCCTTTAACCTTTGCATTGCGAGTTTGTCTGCCGATAAGTCGATACCTTCCTTCTGCTTGAATTCGGAAACGAGATAGTCCATTATACGTTTATCGAAGTCGTCGCCGCCGAGGTGCGTATCACCGTTTGTCGCCAAAACTTCAAATACGCCGTCGCCGATTTCCATAATCGATACGTCGAACGTTCCGCCGCCAAGGTCGTAAATAATAACTTTTTGAGTTTTGCCTTCCTTATCAAGTCCGTAAGAAAGAGCAGCAGCCGTAGGTTCGTTTATGATACGGAGAACGTTAAGTCCCGCAATTTTACCTGCGTCCTTTGTTGCCTGACGCTGGCTGTCCGAAAAGTATGCGGGGCAAGTGATTACGGCGTCGGTAACCGTTCCGCCGAGATACGCTTCCGCATCCTTTTTAAGTTTTGAAAGAATCATTGCGGAAATTTCCTGCGGGGAGAAACCTTTTCCGTCAATGTCAACTTTGTAATTTTCGCCCATGTGACGTTTGATGGACGCTACCGTCCTGTCGGGGTTTGCTACCGCCTGACGTTTTGCAACCTGACCGACTACCCTTGAACCGTCCTTTTGAAAGGCAACTACCGAAGGCGTGGTTCTTGATCCTTCCGCATTTGCGATAACTACCGGTTCACCGTTTTCCATAACGGCTACGCACGAGTTTGTAGTTCCTAAATCGATACCAATTGTTTTCATAATAATAAATCTCCTTTTACCGTATTTTATTTGATTACGCTTACTTTCGCGTACCTAATAATCTTATCTCTTACTTTATATCCCTTTTGGAATACCTGTTTTACCGTGTCGGGTTCTTCACCGTTTTCCGCTTCCGCCTGCATAATGGCTTCGCTGGTCATCGGGTCGAACTTTTCGCCGACAGGGTTTATTTCTTCCACTTCAAGCCCCTTTAACACTTCGTCAAACTTCTTTTTGAGAAGTTTAAGTCCGTCGGTCGTCTTTTCGTCAAGCCCCATTCCTATCGCCGCATCAAGATTGTCGCCGACGGGAAGAATTTTGACGATTACGTCAGCCTTGCCGTCAGAATACGCTTCCTGATAAACTTTTGCGTTGCGCTTTTTGTAGTTATCAAACTCCGCCACGCTGCGCATCCATTTATCCTTAAACTCGTCCGCCGATTTCAATGCAAGTTCAAGTTCCGACGGCTTGCCTTTTTCTTCCTGCACCTTTTCGGCTTGTTCTTCGTTTAACTGTTGTTCTTTTTTTTCTTTCATTATCAATCGTCCTCGTCGCTGTCCTTAATTAAATTTTCAAGTATTTTGCCGACGCCCTCCAACACCGAAACTACTTTTTGGTAGTCCATACGGAGCGGCCCGATTACACCGTAAGTTCCGAGATTCACACCGCTTGCGGAGTAGGTTGCCGACACCAGCGAGTAGTCGGCGTCGTCGTCCTCGCCCCCGACTTTAATACTTATTTCAATATCGTCGCTGTCCGTGAAAAGAAGGTCGGCAATTCTGTCCTTATCCGAAATGACCGATAAAAAGTTTTTAACCTTTTCCGTGTCGTTGTACTCGGGATGATTTAAGATTTTGCCCTGCCCTTCCATTATGATTTCGCCCTTCTTTTTGTCGATATATTCTTCAATAGCCTGCATAACGCTGTCGAAAATATCGCGGTAAGTATCGAATTCTTCTGTTATTTTGTCGGGCATTTTTACTATTTCGCCGAGTTTTTTGCCTACGAAAAGTTTTGTCATCATTTCGGCGGCTTCGGCAATTTGTCCGTCCGTCATTTGCGGCGGTACGCTTATGAATTTATCCCTTATAAGAGTGTTTTCGGTAAGTATAAGCAAAAGCGCCTGATTCTTTTTGTGACGGAAAATTTCCACCTTTTTGATGACGTCGTTTTCGCTGTGCGCCGCACACGCCACCGAAGTGTAATCGGTAAGTTCGCTTATTACCTTTACGGCGTTTTGAACTACTTCTTCCAAATTGTCGGCGTGATCTTTAAATGCGCTTTTTATTTTGCCGAGTTCCTTGCCCGTGAGTTTGCTTTTGTCCATAAGTTCGGCAACGTAAAGTTTATACGCCTCGATGGACGGCACCCTTCCGCTACTCGTGTGCGGCTGAGAAAGGTACCCCATTTCTTCAAGTCCGGCAAGTTCGCTGCGGATGGTTGCGGAACTTAAATCGGGCAGATATTTTTCGTTTATGCTTTTGCTGGAAACGGGTTGCGCAGTCGAGATATAATCGTCGATTACGTACTGTAAAATCTTCTTTTTCCTGTCGGAAAGTTTCATACCCATTCTCCTTGGCAATATTTTGTCGGTTGTGTTAGCACTCTTTATGCCCAAGTGCCAACTTTTGACTAAATTGTACAACTATTATTTGCATATGTCAAGGGTTTAAGACGAATTTTTTAAAAATTTTTTTTAAATGAAAAAACCCTTGGATTTTGCAAGGGTTTTTCGGTTAATCTAAGTTATTATTTTGAAAATTATTTTTATTTTCTTACTGCGCCGTTGCCGTTTACCAAATACTTGGTGGTGACGAGTGCGTTAAGCCCCATAGGTCCCCTTGCGTGCAGTTTTTGAGTGGAAATGCCTATCTCCGCGCCGAGACCGAAAACGAAACCGTCGGTAAAGCGTGTGGACGCATTTACGTAAACGGTTGAAGAATCGATAAGGCTTTGGAATTTTTCCGCATTTTGCTTATTTTCGGTAATTATGGACTCGGAGTGTTTTGTCGAGTGCTCGTTGATAAAGTCTATCGCTTCGTCAACGCCGCTTACGACTTTAACCGAAATTATTGCGTCGCCGTACTCGGTGTAAAAATCGTCGTCGGTCGCTTCCGTCACGTTATTTTTACCTTTTAAAATATTGTACGCACGCGAGTCGCAACGCATTTCAACCTGTTTTTCACTTAACCTTTCGTAAATTGCGGGCAATACCTTTTGGGCTATTTTTTCGTGAATAACCAAAGATTCGCAAGCGTTGCATACCGAATAGCGTTGAGTTTTAGCATTGAAAATTACGTCCGCAGCCATTTTTACGTTTGCGCTTTCGTCAACGAAAATATGGCAATTACCCGTACCCGTTTCGATAATCGGTATAGTAGAGTTTTCTATCGCCGAGCGAATAAGTTTTGCTCCGCCGCGCGGAATAAGCAGGTCAACGTACTTGTTTAATTTCATAAATTTTTCCGCAGTTTCGTGGGAAGTATCTTCAATGAGCGACACGGCGTTTTCATCAATACCGCACTCGCTTAAAGCCTGCCTTAAAATTTTAACCATAGCGCGGTTACTGTTTATTGCGTCGCTGCCGCCACGGAGAATAACAGCGTTTTTTGTCTTAAAGCAAAGTGAAAATGCGTCCGCAGTCACGTTGGGGCGTGCTTCGTAAATCATACCGACGACGCCGAACGGAACGTTTATTTTTTTTACGCTTATACCCTGCGCTTCGTTTTTATACGAGTAAACTTCTTCTCCGACGGGGCTTACGAGTTTTGCGACGTCCTTTAAGCCTTCCGCAACGCCGCCTATTACTTTATCTGACAAAAGAAGTCTATCGATAAAGCCTTCGCTTTTACCGTTTTGCTTTGCAACCGCTATGTCCTTTGCATTTTCGCTTTTAAGCATTTCGGCATTTTCAATTAAAAGATTCGCCGCACGCTCTATTGCGCCGTCGATTATTTTTTGATCGGTAGTATAAAGTTTTGCCGCCGCCGTTTTGGCGTTTTTTGCAAGCGTAATTAAATCGTACATAAGTTAATCCTTGATATTTTTCTTCTTTACACGCTTAAAGGATAAAATTCTTTTAAGTTTATTTTTTACTCTCGATAAAAAGTTTGCAATTTTAACCTTTAAAAGCCTGCATTTTTCGTGCTTATAAAGTTTTTCACCGCGCAAAATAAAAGCGTCGTCTTCCGCGGATATATATCTTTTGCGCTTATAATAGCCTACCATTACGCCGAAAACCTGATCTTCCCTGACGTATTCTTTAAGCGTCATGGGCATACTGTCGCCGCAAAAAACATAGCCGTCGTCTTTCACTTCGATTACCCTGTGAAGAACGAAAGTTTTATCGTCGCGCATATACATTGCGACGTCCATACGTTTAAGCCTTTTGCTTTTAGGCATCAAAACGACTGACTGCTTTGCGTTTTTAAGCGTCGGCCACATACTGTTTCCGCGCGGAACAAAGGCTAAAAAACCGTGTTTTTCAAGAGAAGTTTTATAGTCGGGCGACGTGGCGTTTTTGTTTATTTCACTCATCTTTATACCCCGACTTCGCCTTTTTACGGTTTTTAATAAGGTTTACCAAAAGGAAAATTCCGCCGACTAAAATAAGCGCCGTGAAAAAGCCGCCGCCGTCAATCCAAACGTCGGTTATCATTGCACCCCTTTTAACGATTGCTTGCAAAGTTTCGTCAATAAAGCCGACCGCAAGCCCGAATGCAATAAGTAAAAACCAGTTTTTAAGCGAGTATTTTTTAAATGATATAAAAATAAGGGATGTAATTACCCCGAGAACGCAAAACTCTCCGAAGTGCGCCGCTTTGCGCAATAATTCTTCCCCAAAACTTTCGCCGAACACGGCTTTGATAACAGGTTCAAGCGCACCGTAAACTGCGCCCGATTCCTTTGCTGACTCGCTTTCCGGCACGAGAGAGTGTCCGAAAATAAAGCCGAGCATAGCGAAAAAAAGCACGCAAAGAATAACGGTGTAAACCTTTCTTCCCTTACTCATTTCGCCAAAGCACATAATTACCTACCTGTTATATTTTTCGTTCAATTCTTTAAGTTTTTCGGAAACCGAATCCGAAAAATCTTGCTTACTTAACCTGACCGACCAGTTTTCATTTTTTACCGTGCCGGGTTCGTTTATACGGTACTTTCTGCCAAGCCCCAAAACGTCCTGCATGGGCAAAACGAATGTATCCGCCTTGCACTTAAACCCGAGTTCTACCATGACGTTTGCTACGCTTTCACGGTTGACTTCCTTGTTTAAGCCTAAAATTTCCGCACTTCTTTTAACGCCGCTTATCAAAGTGTTTAATTCGTGTTCGGACAAGTTGTCGATAAGTCCTTTAAGCGTATCGTTGTCGTGAGTACCCGTATAGCAAACAGAGTTGCTTTCAATGTTTTCGGGAAGGTAAGGATTATCCGTTTCGCCGCTAAAAGCAAAGGACAAAATTTTCATTCCCGGAAAACCCGTGTAGTTTAATAGTTCTTTTACTCCGTCGTCCATTACGCCCAAATCTTCGGCGATTATTTTGTCCTTTCCGACTTCCTTTTTAATTTCGTCGAAAAGTTCTTTTCCCGGAACTTGCACCCATTCGCCTACGGTGGCGTCAGGTCTGCCGTTTTCGATTTCGTAAAATCTGTCAAGCCCGCGGAAATGATCTATCCTTACAAGGTCGAACGTGTCGAGTGCAATTTTAATACGATTTTTCCACCACGAAA
>JAXFZW010000028.1:0-4479 GCA_034184645.1 Clostridia bacterium
ATTTCTAAATTTCTTTTTATGATCAACAAATCGGCAGTATTATGTAAGTCGTCTGGATTTGTAGCTCTTTGCGGATAAATGTTTAGCATAATCCAGTTGCTATAACCATTAAATCTTGCTAGGATGTATTGTAAAACTTCTAACACTTTATCCCAAAATACTCAATCAGCTTTTTATAAGTATCCTGTCCGTCTAGGCAGGTATCAATAAGGTATCCTTTTTCGTTTTTCCACTCTTTTAATCCACGGTAGTAAAACGCCTTTTTGCTATCTTCAATTATAAACGGCACAATATTAAAACGAAGACATTCCTTAAAGCATATAAGTCTTCCTACCCTACCGTTTCCGTCCTGAAACGGATGTATCCTTTCAAAATTGTAGTGAAATTCAATTATATCGTCTATCGTTACTTCTTTTTTGTTGTACTCTGCTAAAAGTTTTTTGATTTCATTTGCCACGTTTGACGGAGAAGTTGTCTCCTCGCCTCCGACAACGTTTGCCCTTTGTTTATAATCACCTACGTTAAACCAGGTTAAATACGAATCCTTCGTACCGGTTTTAAGTATCTTATGAATGCTTTTAATAATATCTTCCGATAAAGGTTCTTCGGCACAGTCAATAACGTAATCAATCGCCCTAAAGTGATTTGCGGTTTCTATAATATCGTCTACCGGAACGCCGTCTTCCACACCTACCGTATTTGTTTCAAAGATAAGACGAGTTTGATCTTCGGAAAGTTTACTGCCCTCTATCCTATTTGAGTTATAAGTTAATCTGATTTGCGTTTCATGATATAAGCCGCCACTGATTTTAGCGTTCTTTTCCTCTCTTAAATCTTGTAAAATTTTATTATTGCTTACAACCTTAAAAAGATCTTCTTTTTTACAACCGAAAAACTCACACAAACGCAAAATTACATTATCGGAGAGTTTTTCTCCTTTTGAAATTTTTGCTATCGTGCGAGAAGATATTCCGAGTTTATCTGTCAATTCGGACTTCTTTAACCCGTTTTGTTTCAGCATTTGGGTTAAGCCATCATAATTTATCATAATTAACTCCTAAATCTTTACTTATTTTAACATATACGGCGTAAAAAGTAAAGATTTTTCTCTTTTTTACTAGCAAAAAGTAAAGATTTTGGTTTTTAATGTAAATAAACGTTGGCAGAAAGGAAAGAAAAACCCGTCAAATAATATAATAAAAAAATTTTTTACTTATCCTTATAGGCTCGGCATAAAACTTACGCCAAAAAAACGACCTAAAAACTAACGTCAAAATTTTGTCACAGTTTTGTCACAGGAAGGCAAAAATCGTCAGTAAATTACTGACGATTTAGTGTAGTGAAAACGGCTTCGAGTCCCGTAGGGGTCACCATACCGAGTCTAAAAAGAACCGAAATACGGTCGAAATTAGGCTCGGTTTTTTTATGTCTTCAATAGGTTTTCCCTAATGATTTTACCTATTAAAATTTCCTTAAAACAACCCCAAAAATTTTTCAAAAACTTTCATCTTGGATTTTGTGAAACATGTTTCACGGAAGGCAAAAATCACTAATTAATCTTAAATTTCACTCATAAACTCAATCTAACAACATCAAAAAAGGAGTGCCAAACAGCACCCCTTCTTTACTTTTCGGTATCTATTTTACTTGTCAAAACTTTTACTTCATAATCGTATTGCTCTTTCGTTAAAAGATTTCGTTCATAAAATATTTTAAGCGTTTCAAGTTGTTTTTCAAGCAACCACGCATTACTAAATTTCTTCGCCTGATCTTCCATAACAATATAACCTTTTACTTCTACAATATAATATCAAATAAAAGCAAGGTCAACAACATTCTAACATCATTTCCATATATTTTTGCCGCTTTGTCAGTTCACTTTGCCATAGCCCAGCGGGAGTATCAAGGATAAAAAACTTTTTAGTCGTTTCGTAACTGATACGGCTTTTTCTTTTTGCCTAAAAACTTTTTTATTCTTCCCTTGATTCTCCCACACTACGTTATCTTTCCGCTTTAATTTCGTGCTATGGCGTCTTTCACTTGCCAAAGGGCAAAAATACAAAAAAGGAGAAAACAAAAATGGTAGACAAAGATTCTTTGAGTTACAAAAGAGGATTTGCAAAAGGTATTGAAATATATACCGAGAACATGTCAAAAGGCTTTTACGCCGATGAAGACAATCGTAAGTGCGTAGGAGCGTTTAAGTATTACGCAAATACGGGAATTAAGAAAGGCGTAAAACTTAACGACGGGCAACGTCAATTCTTCTACGGCATGGCTGATGGCATTGAGTACAAATACAAAAAAGCCGGAACTCCCCTATTTACAAACAAGTCTGAAAGTAAGTTCGAAAAAAGAGAAAAAGAGCATTACTACGGTAACGACAACAACTACGACGTTGACGCAGAATTATTCGGTTAAGGAGAAACACAATGTTAGAATACGACGAATACAACGATTACAAACAGTTAGAGTACGACCACTTTGACGGTGAATCATTTCACTTTTTAACTATTTTCGCTCTTGATAAAGAAAAAGACGAAATAACGTTAGTAGTACAGAATCTCGGAAAAATTACGTTATCTACATACGAACTGTTTGAAGAACTTAACGGAGACATTTACTTTGAATACGGTCCTACTTATGAAAAAATTTATCTTAACGATTTTACCGAAGGAGACTGATGATGAAACTTTTACTTAAAAACGTTAAAGAACTTAAGACAAGGACAAGTAACAAGTTGGAAAAACGTGTTTGCTCTTACATTATAGACGAATGGAGCAATTACGACGATAAAAAGAATATCTTTACCGACGTGTTACACTACGGCTGCCAATCGGGAACAGTTGGCTTTTTAATTTATTATTCCGACACCGTTGCTTTTTACAACAGGTATAAGGAAGAAATAAACACCCTACTCTACGACCTTATGGGAGATATAGGCTCTACTTCTATGTCAGAACTGTTCGGAGACAAATGGGATAAAGAAGATCCGCTTTGCATCGACAGTTATAACCAAAACTTAATGGCTTGGTTCGGCTTTGAAGAAGCGTTAAGAAACGTAGGTCGTAACTTTGAAGAATTAGAAAATTATATTTAAAAGGAGAAATATTATGAACACAACAAAAGAACAAAGAAAAGAACAAGCAGTCAAGTTATTAAAAGAACTTGATATTTTTAAGCCCTACGTTAAAGGCTTTGAAAAAGACGACTCCGTATGTTTTTACGAAAACTTCGGCGGGTTTTGGGCTTACCAAGAACCTGAACTACAACAAAAAATACAAGAAGTCGAACAGGAACATAATTGCACCGTTTACGCTATCACTCACGAACTAACGGAATTCGGCGAACTCTACGACTTCCTTCTCGTGACCAACGAAAAAAGAGAATGGAAAACTCTCGTAGAAAAAGCGCAAGGTAACGAATACTACGCATTTGCTTACTGCTGGAATAAAGACGATGATTTCTGCTCCGAATTTGGCACTATCATTGTTAAAAGTTTCGGTGGCGGTATTAAGCGTATAGGATAAAAGGAGACGTTATGGCTACGTTAAATGAATTAAAACATTATTTAAACTATGAATTTTCTTCCGGTCCATATACCGGGGACGATTACAAGTCATTTGAAAGAAAATACATAAATTACTTAAAAACATTATCTAAAGAAAACGGCTGGGAACTTTGCAGAGTGTTAAAAAATCACTACGGGTTCTCGGCCTTTTTCAAATACAAAGGTAAGTTTGTTTACTTCTCTATATCAGACGTCCGTTTCTTTACCAACGAATGGTATACCCACATTTTAGTTAGAACTGCCGAAAACGATACCGACTACACGGGCGGAAGTAATTGTTATACCAGTCTTCCCCTGCTTAATTTTCGCATAAACTCTCTGTTTGACGGTAATTAAAATGTGCTACGGATACAAAATACAAATAAACGAAAACGGGAATGAAAAATATATTATCTGCAAAACATTAAACGAAACGATTTTACAGTTAGAATATTACCTTAAATTCCCGCCTTACGTTAAAAACAGAACTATTCGCATTTTCGATATAACCAAAAAAGAAGTTAAAGACGGTATTTTTGACAAATTACCGTGGCGGGAAATTTTTCATCAATGTATTGACTTTCTTGAATTTGCATAATATAATATAGTAAAGAAAGTAAAGATTTCTTTACTTAAAGGAGAAAGAATATGTTAGAAGTAACGAAAATTTCATCAAAAGGGCAAATTACCGTTCCGATCGAATTAAGAAAAAAACTTAATCTTTCAACCGGCGGAAAACTTGCTTTCATAGAAGGTGAAGACGGCAGAATTTACGTCGTCAATTCGTCAATGCTTGCTCTTCGTACCGCACAAGCATCTTTTAAGGGTGTGGCAAAAACTGTCGGCATAAATAACGAAAACGAATTACTTGAAATTATAAAAACAGTAAAAGAGAACTAACTATGAAAGTAAGATTAGTTGTTGATTAC
>JAXFZW010000029.1:0-3633 GCA_034184645.1 Clostridia bacterium
AAAGGCTTTTTTACAAGCGTTTTTTTGAAGATTAAAACTATTTATAGTTTTAAAGCCAAGTTTTTTTGTTTTTCTCCGTTTTTACACCCAAAGTAATAAATTTTCAACCGAACAATTTGATTTTTTGAATAAAAAAACTCATAAAACACACCTTAAAAGAAAGGAGAAAAATCATGAACGAATGTAAAAACTGCCGTAGCGAAATTAAAGACGGCCATATGACGGAGTGTCCTAACTGCGGAGCGACTTTTTGTACTGACTGCGCTGAAAAAACGTACAAAATCTGCCCTTACTGCTACTCTAATTTAGAATATATCGGCTAAAACGTTAAAAAGCAAAATCAAGTTGCGTTTTTGATTTTAAATATAATTTTCATTATCTTGAAAACCAAAAGTATATTTGTTTGTCGTTTCAGCCTTTATTTGACGGCATAAATTAACGAATATACCCACACACGCATTATTTACCGTTTTTAACGATACACACGAAAAAAGGCCCGTTTTAACGAGCCTTTTTGTTTTAATTTTCATTGTAAACAAGTTCTTTATTATAAAACCTTTCGTAAACGCCCTTCCATGCCGAATAGTTTTTTTCTTTCATTTGACTTATATTATCTTTTCTCGAAAGCACTTTTTCCGGATAAATCGGCGGAAGAAAATGAATATAATTCTCCTGAATCGGAAAACCTTGCGCATCAATTTTGCCGCTGTCTTTTGTTGTTATAAAAACGGGAATTACCGGCACGTTTGAAATAACGGCAAGGTTAAATGCCCCGTCTTGTAAATGTCTTGGTTTTTTGTACCCGCGCCACATACTTTGTTCCGGATAAATTAAAATTTTCTCACCGTGTTCGGTCAGCGTTTTGACCGCAGAAATAAATTTTTGCATTGTTTTGATATTTCTGCTTAAAGGTAAAGTATTACAGTTTCTCATTACAAAACCGAAAGGCTTAGGCGGACAAGTGTAATTCCCTTCCTTTATCACTTTCCATAACCGTTTTTTACCCATATAAGGTTTGATTGCTCGCCAAACACAGTAATGGTCGGAAATACTGAAATGATTACAAGTTATAATCGCACCGCCTTTTACCGACGTAAAATTCTCTATCCCGAAAATTCCTTTTATAACGAGATCACCCTTTTTGATCATCTTTTCAAACAAAAATGTTCCGGCTAAATTAGCAAAGCAAGTTGCGACTTTACTTTTTAACTTTTTATTGAGATAATCGATTTTATCCGGCGTAAGTTCTTTGGGTGGTTCGTCACTTTCAACGTCCTTATCCCACCAACCGTTTTTTTCGTATTCTTTTATTTTTTGAGCGATTTGGTTGCGGTACAACTCGCTTTTAGAATCCGACACCTGCAAAAACCCTCCTGAAAGTATTTGCCGACGCAGCAATCCTTAAACATTCCGATTTAATAATAATTCCGGCTGATTCTTTTACCTTTCTTTCTTCTTCCCCGAAACTTCTTTTTATACTTAAAATCTTTTTATAAAACGGCGATTTTTTTGCATACTCCCAAAAGTGCTCGCCAAGGAAAGTGTCCTCATATTGCCAAGGTTTTTTATAGAGAGCATAGTGAATTATTTTGGGATTATCGCATTTTAGCGATGAAACGGGAGTCCTGTTCCAGCAAACGGGAAGATATTTTATTTTGTCTTTACAAATAAAATTGATGTACGCCTGATCGGGATCTACCGTTTCGAAGTTATACTTGTTTACGAGTTCGATAAAAGTATTTTCAACGTTGTTTTCACGGAATTTTTCAAGATCTATAAGCATTATTCCAGAATTTATATAGTTTTCACGGTTAACGCCTACGGCGTTTTCCGTGTACTCGCAAAATTCTGCCGTACGCTTAACGTATTGATCGACAACTCCGCCAATCCACTTACCTTCAAGGTCGGTAAAATAAAGTTCCGCCACGTCGCTTTTTACCACTACGTCGCAATCAAGATATAATATCTTATCGTACTGCGGAAACATCTGCTCGATAAACAAACGGTAATATGCCGCAAGCCCGAAGTGAAAAAGATTAGGAAGTTTATCTTTAAGTTCGCCCATCGCATCCGATACGTCAGCAAATTCAACTCGGAAATTTTTATCGGTTAAAGTCAATATTTTATCAGTTCCTCTTTTATCGAGTCCTGTATTCAAAACCACTATTTGATATATATAATTTTTAGAAATATGATCTTTGAGCGAGCGCAACGCAACGTCAAGAAAGGGTACGTAGCGATCGTCTGTCGCAAAAAATACGGGAATAATCTGTTTCTGGTTTTTCATAAAAAATCTCCTTTTTTCAAGATTACTCAAATTATTGCGTACGTTATGCAAAAAAAGCAACCCCTTTTTATGTTTGCCGCCCCCCATATTAAAAAACACGATTCCCAAAATCTGGGAACGGCATTCTAATTAAGCAAAATCGCTTGATTTTATATATAAAATGCGATAAAATTTAAGCATGAACGAAAAAAGACCTATTGCCGAAATTGTTGCGGAAAACATTGCTACTTTAAGAAAAAATTCGGGACTGACGCAAACGCAGTTTGCGGAAAAGATAAATTACTCCGACAATACCGTATCGCGTTGGGAACACGGAGAAATTACGCCAAACCTTGAAACGCTTGAACAAATTGCGGAACTGTTTGAGGTGCCGATCGAATATATTATTCACGAACATTCGGCGGAAGAAATGATTGCCGACACGGAATTAAAAGCAAGAAAAATGAAGCGTTTACAAATTATGCTTTTTCTAATTGCCGCAGTTTGGTTTTGCACGATTGCACTATATTTTTGCTTTATGACGTTTGCCAAAATTAACCCTTGGGTTATCTTTGTTTGGGCTGTCCCCGTATCGTGTATGCCGCCGTTGATTTACTCCGAATTTATGAATACGAGAATTTACCCTTTTACTTTCATTACGATTGCAGTTTGGTCACTTCTTGCGGCGATTTACATACAGTTTTTACCATATAATATTTATTTGATTTTTATAGTCGGCGTCCCTGTCGAACACATACTTGTAACGTGGGCGTTTGTGACCAAAAAAAATAAACGTAAAAAAGACAAGTAATAAAAAATAAGCGGTTTACCGAATTCGGTAAACCGCTTTTATATTTATAATCTTATTTATTCTTCGGAGTCGTTTTGCCGTTCGCTTGATGCGGAAAGCACGTCGGACTCCATTCTCCTTAAAAGTTTTTCTTCAAAAAGCCCTTGACCTTTAATCGGCATTTTACCCGAACGTTTTATACCCAAATCAAAAAGTTCGCGAACGTACGCTTTTTCCTTTTTCACGTATAAAGCATATGCAAGTTTTATTCTTAAATTAGTTGCGTTATTATAAGAATTCAGATATTTATCGTAGTCGTACATCAGGTCGTCGGCGAGTTCTTCATTAAAATCGAACGTACAAGCGTTGTAAAGTTCGTTTATACAAACACTTGTGCGATAAATTTTAGGCATATCTTCTATTATAGAGTAAACCCTGTCCGCACTTTTTTTAGCGTTCTCAAAATCACCTTTATCAAGATAATAATTGTATCGCATATCTGTAAGCGCAATAAAATTCAAGTCGTCTTCGGGAAGTTGCGGAAGATCAAACAAAAACTCACTATCTATTTCACCCG
>JAXFZW010000030.1:0-3671 GCA_034184645.1 Clostridia bacterium
GTGAGATAAGACGCCGCAAAGGAGGTAAAAACGGACACCGTCGAAAGTATTAAATTGTTTGTGTTAAACGCTTTCAGTATAAAATAAAACGCAACCGTAACCGTTAAACTCAGCACTCCGCAGTAAATAAACTGCTTTACGCCGAGATTATTTATTTCAACGACTGATTTATCTTCCTTTGAAGGGTGCATAATCCACGAGATTAGTGAAAAAACTGCGACAAGCCCCGTCATGCCGACGTAAGTTATCATTTCGCCGTAATACCCTACCTCATAAGAAATAATTGCGTATAGAATTGCAAAAACAATTGTGAATACTTGTCCTAAAATATGTCCTTTGGCATCGTAGATCAAAAGCGTTGCACCGACGAGCGACGCTGCGAGATAAAGATAATTGTCAGGCTTAAAAATAAAAAACGAGCCTACAATTAAAAGTACCGAAATCGCCCATATGGCAAATTCGGTACGATTAAACAAAAAAGACGGTTTTTTCATATAGCACCTCCTTAAAATCCCCTTCAAAGACCTTATGGAGATAAAGCGGCAAAATTTTGCCACCGTAAAACCCGGTGGCTTTACGGACTTTTTTAACGCTTTACATTATTATATATTATTAAATAAAAAAACGCAAGTAAATAACTGACGTCAAACAAAAATAAAGGGCTCTTAAAAGAGCCCTTCGTTCAATAAATCATTTTACTTTTTATCTTCTTTTTTTACCCTCAGAAATTCGGGTTTTTTAAGTTTTAATACGACAACCGCAGCAACCGCACCGACTATTGCGACAGCGATTAAAATAATCGCATACGTGGGAAGAGAAATCAGTTTTACGTCGTTCCACATATCGTTTATCTTTTTAAGCGTGTCCTTGTCGAAGTTTTGCATTACTACGCAGCGGTTTATAGTTTCTTCGTCGGAATACTGCGCATAAAGTTGACGGCCTTCTTCTTCCGAATAAATAACGTAGGTGTCGTCCGTGCACGTCGGATCGAAGAAATATTTTAAGTCAACTTTATAAAGTTCGACTTCTTCTTCGTAAGTTTCGCCGCTTTCATCGTCAAAATAACGTAGCGTTGCGGTGTAACCGTTATCGTCGTCGCCGCTGATTAAACCTTCGTCGTCGGCAAACTCATAAACCCAGACGTTTCCGTTTTTATCGAGTTCGTATCCTTCCTTTTCTTCTTCGGTAAGCGCATTGTAATCCGCTTCGGTCATAGACGAATCGAGAACGAGCGTGCAAGCGCCGTACCAATCTTTTGCGTTGTCGAAAACTTCGTCGCCGGCAACGCAAGCGGTATAGCCGATTATATCCATATTCCTTACAGCGTTTTCGGGAAGAGAAATAAAATCAAGGAAGTTCCTTGCCTGTTCGACTTTTTTACTTGCTTTCGGAATAACCCAACCGTCAAACCAAACGTTTGAGCCTTCTTCGGGGACTACGTAGGAAAGATTAATCCCCGCTTCGTCACCCAAATCAAGCACGTAAACGGCGTCGCCGCTCCACGCAAAGTTGATGTCGATTTTTCCTGTTAAAAGGTCGCTTTTACCGCTATCTACTTCAAACGAATAGAGATAGGATTTAAGTTTAATCAATACGTCTTTAACTTTCGCTATACTTTCGTCGTCCGTACGGTTAAACACTTCGGTTAAAATTTCGTTATATTCGCTGTCCGTTATTTCGCCGTTTTCAAGTTGGTCTTTATATTCTAAAAGTTCGTCCTTATAGACCATTGCAAGCGCCATAATGTAAGTATCCCTTACGCTGTCCTTTATGGTTGACTTGCCCTTATATTCGTCGTTTATAATTCCGTCCCAGTTGATCAAATCTTCCTCGTTAGTAACTTTGTCCGAATTATAAATGTAGCCCATCGTACCCCACATATACCCTATCGCATAATCCGAAAGGTGTCCGTCGCCGCACTCGATAGAATCGAACACCGACTTGATGTATTCCGAGCCGTAAGTTTCGTAACTTGCCGGAGTGTCGTACTTTTGAACGAGATCTTCGCCGACCATTTTCATAATCATATACTCTGACGGACAAATAAGGTCGCAGGCGGAAGGGTCTTTTATAAGTTCGTTGTACATTTCTTCGTTTGTGGCGAAGGTATAATAGTTGACTTTGATGCCCGTTTCTTCTTCAAATTCGGTCAAAAGATCTTCGTCTATGTAATCTTCCCAAGAAAAAACTGTTATCGAGTTTGCCGCCGCCGTTGACGACGAAGAAGAACAACCCGCAAAGCCTATCATAAGCGTTGCAATCAGAACGCAGAGAACTAGTTTAATAAAAAAGTTTTTCATTATTTTTTCTCCTTGTTCTTTTTGCTCGGACGTAAATTATTGACGAACACTACCGTAAGCGTCAAAAGGAAAATAATCGTGGTTAACGCTCTGAATACCGCTACCCTTTCACCCGACATTTCGGTCGTATGCGCAATCGCTTTGTAAACCGCTGTACTTATAGTGTCGTACTCTAACGGCGAAAGCGTTGCGGTCACTATATAATCGTCAAGCGAAAGCGTAATAGCAAGCATAAAGCCCGATAAAATTCCGGGGAGTATTTCGGGAACGATAACCTTCATAAACGCTTTAAAAGGTGACGCACCGAGATCGAGTGCCGCTTCGTAAAGGTTGTTGTCCATTTGCTTTAACTTGGGCATAACCGACAAAACCACGAAAGGTGCGGAAAGTATAACGTGCCCTACGAACAAAGCGAAAAGCGATCTGTGTGAAAGTCCTAAAAGCATAAACGCCATGACGAGTGCGCTTGCGGTAACGATTTCCGAGTTGACCACGGGGATTTGCGAGATGCCGTTTATTATTTTACCGTAACGGCGACGACGGCTGTAATAAATGCCGACCGCACCCAAAGTACCGAGAAGAGTTGATATAAGCGACGAAACGAGCGCCAAAATAACCGTAAACAATACTACGTCGCCGATAGAACCGAGTTCACCGTACCATTTGAAAGAAAATCCATGCCAAACGCCTATCGTAGTTCCACTGTTAAAACTGAAAATAACGAGAATAAGTATCGGAACGTAAATAAAAGCAAGCACCAACGCTATATAACTGAAATTAAAAACTTTTTTCATAACGTTGCCCCCCTGGTGTCGTTATCAGACTTAAAGCCGCCTGTAAGCAACATTGTTATAAACATAATGGTAAGCATAATGAGTGAAATAGCCGCGCCGCCGTTGACGTCCATCTGCATACCGTTTTCACCTATAAAACACCATGCTATAAGTTTGCCGATAACCGAAAAACCTTGCGCTCCGGCAAACGTGTCCGTTACGACGTAGCAACTCATTACGGGAAGGAAAACCATCATTGCGCCGCTAATTACGCCCGGCATTGAAAGCGGAAGGGTTATTTTAGCAAACACGCTAACCTTGCCTGAACCTAAATCGAAAGCGGCTTCTTCCAGACTTTTATCCATTTTGATAAGCGTAGAATAAAGGGGCAAAATCATAAACGGTAAAAAGTCGTAAACAAGACCTATGATATTTGCAAAACTTCCGAAAGGCACGCCGATTAAGAATAAAAGTTCTTTCATTGCCATTGCGCGAAGAACGAAGTTTATCCACATAGGCGTTATGAATAAAAGAAGTATAAGCATAGCCGCCTTTTTATTCATTTTAGAAAGTATATACGCCACGGGATACGCTATCA
>JAXFZW010000031.1:0-4492 GCA_034184645.1 Clostridia bacterium
GGTGACGGAAAAGATATTCGCACCCGACGACAGGCAAACTCCTGCGATTTCAAAGAAGGACGGAGTTGACTTCGTCCCCATGAAAACGTGGAAAGCGTTTTTGATTCAACTTTTAAATATTGCAGGCACGGGACCGATTTTCGGCGCGTTGATGGGTGCGGTTTTCGGTCCGGTAGTCTTTTTATGGATAGTTTTCGGTGCTATTTTAGGCGGTGCGGTACACGACTATATGTGTGGAATGATAAGTTCCCGTCACGACGGTGCGTCTATTGCGGAACTTTCCGGCACGTATCTCGGAAAAGTCGCTAAAATAGTTATGCGAATTTTTTCGGTCGTTTTGCTTGTTCTTTGCGGAACGGTGTTCGTCACAAGTCCTGCGGGACTTCTTGACAAGTTGACGCCCGACTGGATGAGCGGTACTTTTTGGGCGATTATTATTCTCGTGTATTATTTACTTGCGACGCTTTTGCCTATCGACAAGTTAATAGGTAAACTTTACCCCGTATTCGGTATTTTATTGATAGTTATGGCGGGCGCGGTTATCGGCGGAATTTTATTTTCGGGCGGTAAGTTTACTGTTCCCGAAATATCGCTTGCCGACTTGCATCCTGCGGGGACGCCTGTTTGGCCGTATATGTTTATTACGGTTGCGTGCGGCGCGGTGTCCGGATTTCATGCGACGCAGTCGCCTATGATAGCGAAGTGTATCACGTCAGAAAAACAGGGTAGAAAAGTTTTTTACGGGGCAATGATAAGCGAATCAGTAATTGCTTTGGTTTGGGCGGCGGCAGGAGTTGCTTTTTACGGAACTACTCAACTTTTAAATGAAGCACTCGCAAGCGGGGCGTCAAACGTCGTATATGAAATTTCTACGGGCGTACTCGGAACTTTCGGCGGAATCCTTGCTGTGGCGGGCGTAATTATTTGTCCTATTACTTCCGGCGACACGGCTTTCAGAAGCGCAAGGCTTATTCTTGCCGAAACGTTTAAACTTGACCAAAAGAAATTAACGAATAGGCTTTATATCACTATTCCGCTGCTTGTCGTAGGCGGGTTGCTTACGTGGTTTGCCATTGATAACGATAACGGTTTCCAGATAGTTTGGCGATATTTTTCTTGGAGCAACCAGACGCTTGCCATGATTGCGTTTTGGGTGGCTACGGCGTATCTTATTAAAGATGGGAAATACCGTTTCGGCTCGCTTATTACCGCACTTCCCGGGACGTTTATGACAGCGGTCAGCGTGACTTACATTTTGATGGCGGACGAAGGTTTAAGGCTTAATCAAACTGTTTCGTATATTATCGGGGCGGTTGCGGCGGCGGTTTTGCTTGGGGTGTATCTGGTTTGTCTTTTTATAAATTTAAAAGCAAGAAAACAAAAGATTAAAGAACAGGCAAAGTTTTAATAATTTAATTAAATAAATTAAAAGTGACACGCTTAAAGTAAAGGCGTGTCACTTTTTTATTTTAAATTTTTAGGTAATTGTTATTTTGACGAAAACAACATACAACCCTGATCCTTAAATTTTTTAATCAGTTCGTCTAGTTTTTCGGTCGTCGTGTCGAATTCTTTTGAAAGGCAGTCCTTGCATAAAAATTCCGTCGACGCGCGGTTAATAAGTTTTTTAGTAAGTCCGACTTCGTCGGGAATAAGTTCCTTACCGCAATTTTTACAAAAAGCCATTATTTATTCACCACTTCGGCGATAAAGACTTTCGATTTGTGCGCACCTAAATCGACGTAAAAGCACCCGTTTTTAACCGTGAATTTTTCGCCGCTTACCACGTCTTTTAGTAAAAGAGTTTTACCCGTGGTTTCGGGGAGCCCCAAGGTTTCGGTATTAAACGAAGTCTGCCATCTTCCTGCGTCGCCGTCGGTAAAATTAAATATTCCTATAGCGATTTTGCCGTCGTCTAAAAGTCTCGCCAAAACGGGGGTGTCGAGTTGATAATCTTCGTAAAAGAAGGGGTTTTCGTCGGAAAGTTTACGGTTTTTCCCTTTTCCGTACGGAGGGTTAAGAAAGAACGGTTGCGCACCTTTCGTATCCTGATTTATTCTTATAAGGTCTTTATTCATAAGATATTTTTTTGTTGCGTCGTCAAGTTTTCTTATGTCGCAACCTATTATAAGCGGAGACGCCATAATGCACCAGAAAACAAAGTGAGTAAAATATTCGTCGTCGGTGCAGCCTTCGTTTAAAGCGATAGTTCCTTTTCCGTGCATACCGCAAACGAGCATATCCATATCGTTAAAACAGCCTTGACCGTTATACTCCATAACTTTAAGTTGTGTTTGCGCAATATTTTTAATAGACTTCCACGAGTCCATAATATCGCCGGTAGAACGGAAACTGTTTGCACCCGTTTCTTTTATCCATATTTTTGTGTCGTCCGTTCCCCATGAGCAGTTTGAAAATAAAATATCCCTTCCGCATGTGGCAAGGGCTAATCCCATTCTTTTGTAAGCGATTTGTCCGGGTGTTGCAACGGAGTGAAAACAATAGTCGTATTTAAGGTAGTCCACGCCCCATTCGGCAAACGTTTGGGCGTCGGTAAATTCGTGATCGTAGCTTGCGGGATACCCTGCGCAAGTAAGCGTTCCCGCACAAGAGTACATGCCGAACTTCAATCCCATTTCGTGTATTTTGTCGGCGACGTATTTTATTCCGTGAGGAAATTTTTCCGGATCGGCGACAAGTTTTCCGTTTTCGTCCCTTTCCTTTTTAGACCAGCAATCGTCGATTACGACGTACTCGTAGCCGGCGTCTTTAAGTCCCGAATCAATCAGCACTTTTGCGGTGTCGAGAATAAGTTGTTCGTTTATGTTTTCGGTGAAAGTGTTCCATGAGTTCCAGCCCATTGCGGGCGTATGTTTAACCATATTTACCTCGATAAAATTTTTAATCAAAATACCCTTTATAGTTCAGGGTTAAATTGCTTTTTGGGAAAAGATATTTATGTAGTTCGATAAAATAGTCGTCTGTCATTGACGCAATAAAGTCGACGACTATCTGATTGCTTTCGGTTTCAAGATAGGGTACGTCACGTTTGTAATATGGCTTATTGACGTAGTCAACGTGGTGAGTAAAAATAGGGGAGTTTTTATTCCCGTTTTTAACGTCTTCGAGAAGTTTTCCGTAAACGCCCTGCATCATTTGTTTTATCGTGTCGTCGGTAGCGGAGTGCCCCTTATCAAGATAAATAAGAGTGTAATTATCTTCTTTCGCTTTTTTTAGCGAGTAAAAACATTCTTCGTCCATTTTGATATATGGCTTGCCGTAACTGTTTTCTATTATGTTTACCATAAGATTATTCACTATTTCGGCGTTTATTACCCCGATACCTTCGTCCGAAAAGGGAAGATCTTTTAAGGTGTTGCTTTTTTGTGCGTCGTGGCGATCTTTCCCGAGATACGCTATTATATCCGAAATACGCATAACGCACCCTTCAAGCGTGCAAGGTATAAGTTTAAGTACGTTTTTTGCGTCAAGATAACAACTCTCTATGTTTTTATCAAACTCGCCAAATCCCGAAAGTTTTGCCGGACGGTATTCGGAAAGTTCGAGTTCCCCGTTGTGACAGGCAATTCCGTCGAGCGTTTGAAGGGAAACGTTAAGCGGGAAAATTTTGTCCAAAACCCTTACCGAGTGTATGTTATGGCTAAACCTTCTGCCCGTATTAAGGCGGTAAAGTTCGTCAAGAAATCTTTCGCCCGTATGACCGAAAGGCGTGTGCCCGATGTCGTGACCTAACGAAATCGCTTCTATCAAATCAAGGTTTAAGTTTAACGCTTTGCCTATGGTTCGCGCTATTCTTGAAACGAGTTGAACGTGAAGGGCCCGTCGTGTTATATCGTCGTTTTTGTAAAGCGAAAACACCTGCGTTTTGTCGGCGTAGCGATTGTAGTAAGGACAGTTCATAATTTTGTCCGTATCCCTGATAAAAGCCGTGCGCCAAACGGATGCGTTGTCGTGGGTGTTTTCCCTGCGGCGGACGGCCGTTTCGTCCGGACAGTAGAACTTCGGCATAGTGCCGTTCTGTCTGTCCTTAATAATCAGGTCTTCAACTTGTTTTGATAGCGATTTATAGTTTGCCATAACAAAATTATACAATAATACGCAAAAAAAATAAAGGATAAAATAATATGATTTATGCATTTAAAGCGTTTAATTTCCTTTAAGTTAAGCAATAAGGGAAAAGAAAACGTAGGATACGAATACATGGACGGGGATGAAAAGTTTATAAGAAAATAGAAGACGCTTTTGAATTTGACAGAGATTATATATAGTAATTTTCATGTTAAAAAAGAGCTATACCTTTTAATACTTAATTCATTTTGTTGACACGCGCGCGATAAATGTTATACTTCGAGCAGCATAAAATTAAAAGTCGTTCCTATACTGATTTTTATGGTAGCCCCGTAAAGACGCATCTCCGCTTTCGCTACGATGGTCTCGTCCGTCAGGTAAGTCCGTCATATGACGACCGAAC
>JAXFZW010000032.1:0-7415 GCA_034184645.1 Clostridia bacterium
CCTATACCTATATCCGCATAAGGCGATTTTTGAATTATTTTTTCCAAATTTTTAATTTCGCCTTTGGCTTTAAAAACTTTATATCCTTCCGCGCTGCCGACGGCAATACCTGCCGAATCGTAGCCGCGGTATTCGAGTTTTTTAAGTTTGCTGATAACGACGTCTTCAACGTCGTTTCCTATATATCCTACAATACCGCACATATCAGTATCTCCCTTGACGAAATAATCGTCTCTACAAAGTTATATTTTACCATAAAACAAATCTTTATGTCAATATTAATTATTTTAAATAGTTTTGTTGTGTTAAATAAATAATATCCCCGACCGAAACCCGTCGGGGATATACTATGTAAATATTTTATTTTTTGTTAAGCGGCAAGCGCAGTGGCGCCCAAAATACGAATAATAAGGAAAATCCCTTCCACGTAAACGAATACGGTAAGCCCCATGCCGCCCATGGGGATTACAAGGTCGATACTTGGATTTTTATGCGTTTTGGTATATGAAAACAGCAAAATAAACGGTACCGTAAGAAGCATCGGCCACGCCTGACCTATTCCAAGCGAGTATATCCACTGCGCGACGGTTATTATTTTCCCTATATCGTTCACGTGTTCGATCACGCTTGAAATAATAAAAAGTGTCGCAAGGTCGATTGCGACGACAACCGCTATTATTATGCTCGTAAAAATTGCAAATTGAAAGGAATTTGCGTTCGTCTTCAAAAATTCTTTATAATCTTCATGCGTTTTCCCGCGCTTTCTGAAAATTCTTTCTCGGTTTTTGATAAATATCGCAAGCAAAACGAAAATCACGAACATCATGGGCGATTTCGTCGTCAAAAACGGATAAACGAAAATAGGCAACTCAAATCCGTATGCGGCGGAAAACCCTTTAAGTAAAATGCTCGTAATTTCGTAAATTAAAGGCAAAACGGAAAGCATCCTGAAATATTTTATTTTTTTGCCCTGAAAATACTTTGTCGGGTGATAGTTGACAAAATACATAAACGCCGTAAACAGCAAAAGATCGATAAAAATATTAAATGATAAGTAGCCGTTTGTGGAAAACGATTCGATAATCGACTTTGCCATCTGCTTAGATTCCGCAGGATCTTGCATAAGTGCGCCAAGTCCACCTATTAGATAGTGGTAATACACAAAGAAGAAACCGGCGATAAAAAGCAATGCCACCGAACCGTAACTTATAAAAAGTTTTTTATATCCGTTCTTTGCGCAAAGAATAATGGCGAAAGCCGCAAAAAGGAAAAACGGTAAGGACATTTTACCTATTACGCCAAATACTACCCTAAGCGTATAGAACAACTCTTCAACGGTCGCCGTCCATACCGGATCGACGACTTTACCGATTGAAACGGTCATTGCCAAAAGTGCGCCCACCTGAGCGATAGCTATACAAATCCAGGCAAAAATTCTAAAATGCCTGTACGAAAAAGGACCTTTGAATTTTATATCGTTGTCAACGGTATAGTCTTCAAGCCTTCTTTTTTTGCGCTTTTTCTTTTCCGGGGATTTTTCAACCGGAATTTCGGACGTTTGTTCGTTTTCGGCGATACCCGTATTTTGTTGTTCGCTATTTGCGTTTTTGATATTTTCTTCCATAACTATTTCTTATTTTTTTGAAATAATTATATACTATTAAGTTTTCCCCGTCAAATAATGAACAAAAATTTATTTAAGTTTCAACCCCGCTTTATTCACCCCAAAGCGACGTCAAGCGCCATCATTATGGCGAATCCGAGCATTACACCCCACGTTCCGAAAGCGGCGCTTCCCGAAATCGCTTCCGGAATAAGATCTTCCGCCACCACGAAAATCATTGCGCCGGCAGCAAATGAAAGCAACCACGGTTGCATGGGCGTAAGGTAAGCCGCTAAAAAATAACCGATTACGGCGGCAATCGGCTCAACCACCCCGCTGAGCGTCCCTAAAAAAAACGCTTTCTTTTTACCCACACCCCTTTTAAGCGGCAATGATACCGCCGCACCTTCGGGAAAGTTTTGTATCGCAATTCCGACAGCAAGCCCTAGGGCGGAAAGATACGCTTCCTGTGCGCCTATAACCGCCGCCGCACCGAACGCAAAGCCAACCGCAAGCCCTTCGGGAACGTTATGTACCGTTATTGCGATAAATGTTTTTATTCTTTTGGAATAATCTTCGGGATAGTCTCCCTTAAATTCGGGAACGAGTTTACCTAAAACCACTATAAACCCGCCGCCTATCAAAAACCCCGCTACTGCCGGCAAAAATGCCAAATCACCGTAGTTTTTTGCCCCGTCGATTGCAGGAAGTAAAAGCGACCACACCGACGCCGCCGTCATTATACCCGCCGCAAAACCCAAAAACGCCGAGTTTACCTTTGCAGATATTTCGTTTTTGAAAAAGAAAACCACAAAAGCACCCGACGTCGTAGCCAAAAATATTATTGAAAATCCTATTATCGTAAGTAAAACGTTATTCATTTTTCACCCTTAGTAAACGGCTTTTACGCCGCAATATATTTATATGCTTACAAAAACTTTTGGGTGAAAATTGTTTTTTATAAAAAACGAACAAATGTTTGACTTTTAATATAAGGGGTGTTATAATCAAAAGTACTTTAACCACGGGGGCAAAATATGATTGACGAAAAAAGACTTAAAATACTTACCGAAGGCGCAAAATACGACGTTTCCTGTTCGTCTTCCGGATCTAACCGTCAAAACAAAAACGGCGGAATAGGAAACGCTCATTACGCCGGAATTTGCCACTCGTTTACGCAAGACGGCAGATGTATTTCGCTGCTTAAAATACTTATGTCCAACGACTGCATTTATAACTGTAAATACTGTGTAAACCGCGCCGAAAACGACGTCCCGCGCGCGACCGCCACTCCCGACGAAATTTGCGAACTCGTGATCGCTTTTTACAAGCGCAATTACATTGAAGGACTTTTTCTTTCTTCGGCGGTAGTTAAAAGCCCCAACTATACGATGGAGATGCTTTACCTTACCGCACTTAAATTGCGTGTAGAATATCACTTTAACGGCTACATACACCTTAAAGGTATTCCTAACGCCGACAAAGCGCTTATCGAGGCGGCAGGGCGAGTTGCCGACCGTATGAGTTTTAACATAGAACTTCCTTCCGAGCAAAGTCTTAAACTGCTTGCTCCGCAAAAGAGCAAAGCGGCTATACTTTCCCCTATGAAAATGCTGACGTCGGAAAGATACTTCGACACCCCTTTTAAACGCAAAAATGATTTTTTGCCGGCAGGACAAACCACGCAAATGATAATAGGCGCATCACCCGAAAGCGACGCGAGCATACTTAAACTGACCGAAGGGCTTTACTCTATTTACAAACTGAAACGCGTTTACTACTCGTCGTACATACCGACAAACTTCGATACTTCGCTACTTCCTGTAAAGGCCACCCCTAAAATGCGTGAACACAGGCTTTATCAGGCGGACTGGCTTTTAAGGTTTTACGGCTTTACCGCCGACGAAATAACCGAGGAGGGCGGCAACTTACCGCTCGACTGCGACCCCAAATGCGCATGGGCGTTAAGGCACTTAAACCTTTTCCCCGTGGAAGTAAACACAGCCCCGCTCGACGTCCTTTTAAGAGTGCCCGGAATAGGCGTAAATTCGGCAAACCGTATAATCGCCGCAAGAAAGTACGCCAAACTCGATTTTGACGCCTTAAAACGGCTGCGCGTAGTTTTGAAACGAGCGGCGCACTTTATAACCGCAAACGGAAAATTTATCGGGTGCAAAAACGAAAACGCCGTTTCGGGGCTTTTGACGGGCGGAGCGGAAAACTACGTTCAACCTTCATTTTTGGAAACGGAAACCGCACTTTCCGCGCTGACGGGGCAGTTATGACCGTATTTATAACAGATAAAAACGAATACGGGCTTTACTCCGCCCTGTTTTACGCATTTACGCATAAAATCTTCCCCGATAACGTCATAACCTTCGACGAGCCTACTGCTTTTACGGACGAAAACGTGAAAATAAACGTAAACAAAGAAAACGCTGTCAGGGTAAAAAAGGCGATATTAAAATACGGTGCGGAGCAAAGCGTAAATGCGGTTAAAGTGTGCCTTTTATCATGCGAAGCGAACGCACTAATCACAGCCTTCGACTTTTGCCGAAAAACGCTTGAAACACGGAAAAACTGTATAGAAGACCTATCCCTAAGGACGACGACAGATTTTTTATATACCGTAAAAAAAGTTCTTCACGAAAGGCATAAGTTTACGGGATTTTTGCGTTTCCGAGAATCCGAAAACGGCGTGCTTTACGCACCCTATTCCCCTGACAACGACATAACCGAACTCATCACACCGCACTTTGTAAAACGGCTCAACTCGCCGTTTATTATTCACGACGTATCGAGAAACGTAGTCAGCATCTCGGACGGACAAACTTTTAAGATTGTCAAAACCACGTTAAAAGCCGAATTTACGGAGTCAAGTCAGGAACGGGAGTGCGAAGAACTTTTCCGCACATACTTTAAGTCGGTAAATATAAAAGAACGTAAAAATATCCGTCAGCAAAATTCTTTTATGCCAAAAAAATATCGAAAGTATATGACGGAAAACACCGAAATTTTTTAATCCAAAATTAAACCGCCTCCGCTAAATGCGGAGGCGGTTTAATTTATTCAACTTTTTTACTTGTCGGTTTTTTTAACGAACTTACCGTTCGCTCTCGGTGGCATTTGTTTTCGAACCGCTCCCGTGCTTTTAACAGCAGGTTTAGTGTTCTCTATCTGAATATCCGCCTCCTGTTTGATGGCGGGTGTACCCGTTACTTTGTCCTCTTTCGGTTCGTCTTTCGCGACAACTTCTGTAACATTTTCGCTAAAAGATATTTCGTTATTTGATTTTGCATTTTGATCTGAAATCAAAACGTTTTCCTTTTTACAATTGTCTTTTACCGTAGGTAAGTTCATTGCGATAAGCATATACCCCATAACGAGCGCAAAGAAAATAAAATATGAAAAATCGTAGCTGTATCCGTATATAAAACTCGAATCTCTATAAATTATTTTTTGTAGTCCAATAAGATTTAAAATTAGCGAGAATAGAGTAGCTAACGATACTAATACTATTACCGCAACTTTAACTCCCAGACCCTTTTTATACTGCCCGTTGATAAATTTCGGTTTCGAAACTGATAAAAGACCGAGCACCATAACCGCTACACCAACTAAAAAGTTTAAAATTGCTATGATTTTTATTGTGCTCCCATTGCTTCCTTCCAGATATGCCGAAAAATCATATATTATAAATGCGCCGAAAATAAAAGTATGCACCGCAGCCAAAATTTCAATTGCCCGTTTAATCGGGTTGTATTTCGGTGCATCTGCCGGCTCAACGTATTTTTGAACTTTTGTTTCGGCATCACCTTCTACCGTTTGTCCTTCCTTTACCGATTTAATACACAACGCTACGATATACAAAACGGCTACGGCAATAAAAAGTAAAAGCTCAAAAATAAATATAGCCGTGTCATACCCTATACTGAATGCAATCATAAAACTGTATGCCGAAGTTTCCAAAATAATGCAAGAAATAATCGAAATAAACGCAAATACAAGGGTTGTTATTGCCGTACCGGCTTTAAATTTCATACGTCCGTTTTTAGCAAAAAGATTTTTGCACGCAATTATCCCTAAAATAATTATAAATAGACCTGAAATAGTCATAAGAAAGAAGGCAATCGTTTCTATCGTCATAAATTGAAACGCTTCGCCTCCGACAAGGCTGAAAAGTTTAATCGTCCATATTAAACCGCCGATAAAACTTATCGCACCCATTAAAATTGCGACCAGTGATCCAATAATCCCCACTACTCGCTTAGTTTTGTTGTAAGACATAATCTCTCTCCTTTGTTTGATAGCATATTGCTATATTTTTACACATATTATATAGCATACTGCTATTATTGTCAACAGTGAAGAGGAATTTTATGAAAATTTTTCAAGATAACCTTATCGAACTGAGAAAAATAAACGGTCTAACGCAAAGGGATGTAGCCACTAAGCTCGGCATTTCACAACCTTCTTATATTAGATATGAAAACGGAAAGTCCGAACCTACGCTTTCTAACTTAGTAAAGCTTGCTGACATATTTGACGTTTCAACGGATTATCTTCTCGGAAGAAAGGAAATATGAATTAAAGGTTCTCTGTTTAAAATGTAAGCGGGGCGACAAATGTCGCCCCGCTTTAAGTTTAATTTAATTTGTTAATCCTGCGTTGACTCAACTTCTTTTACCTTTTCATCTGTTCCCATTTTTACTGCGTCGTCAAAAATCTTTTCGGTTTCCGCGTCAGGCTTTTTGGTGCAAAGCGTGACGATTACAGCGGTTATAAGACCGACGATAAATCCGGGAACGATTTCGTAAAGATTAGTAGCGGCAATTACCTTTTCAAATCCGTAGTACGGGAAGTTAAATAAAACCATCCACAATACCGAAACGACAAAGCCGGAAATAATTCCCGCAGCCGCCCCCTTAAAGTTAAAGCGTTTCCAGAAAAGGCTGAGCAGTATAGCCGGTCCGAAGGCTGCGCCGAAAATAGACCATGCCGCCGAAACAAGACTCATTATGTCGCTTGAAACGAATAATGCGATAAGCACCGCAATCACGAGTATTACGATAACCGCAATACGCCCTACCCAAAGGACTTCCTTTTCGCTCGCATCTTTCTTTATAGTCGTTTTATAAATGTCCGACGCAAATGCGGACGACGACAATAAAAGTTGCGAGTCCGCCGTACTCATTGAAGCGGCTACTATTGCGGAGAGCAAAAGTCCGCCTATAACAGCAAGTGCACCCGTCGAGAATATGTTATCGACAATCATAATAAACACGCTTGACTTATTGTCTGACGTAACTATATCCCCCAAGAACTCCCTTGCGATAAGTCCTACAAAGGTTGCAAGCAAAAGAATAAGCGCAGTCCAAAGGCTGCCCGTTATTTGCGACTTTTTCATTTCCTTTTCGGAGCGGATAGACATATACCTTACGAGAATATGCGGCATACCGAAATAACCGAGTCCCCAACCGAAACCGGTAAGTATATCCGAAACGCTCGCCCAGTCGAATTTGCCCGACGATAAAAAGTTGTAGTAGTTGGGAACGTCCGCCGCAGGGTTTCCTATCGGACCGCTCGTTTGTAAAATTATATAAGCCACTATGGGCACGATCATAAGCGCAAGCAACATAAGCATGCCCTGGAAAAAGTCCGTCCAGCAAACTGCGTTAAAGCCGCCGAGGAAGGTATAAACGACGATAACCGCCGCAGCAATAATTTCAACTAGCGTTTTGTTTGCACCCGGAATAACCGCAACGATAACCGTTCCGCACGCAGCAATCGACGACGCCGCATAAAGTGCGTA
>JAXFZW010000033.1:0-7374 GCA_034184645.1 Clostridia bacterium
AGTTTAACGAGTATAACTATACCAAATAGCGTAACGAGTATAGGAAGTTCTGCGTTCTTTGGTTGTCCTTGTATAATCACAAATAACGGTATAACTTACGTTGATAAATGGGTTATAGGAGCAGATAGCGGTATAACGACCGCTAATATAAAGGAAGGTACTGTTGGCATCGCAGAAAGTGCGTTCGAGGGTTTCAGTAGTTTAACGAGCATAACTATACCAAACAGCGTAACGAGTATAGGAAGTTCTGCGTTCGAGGGTTGCAGTAGTTTAACGAGCATAACTATACCAAATAGCGTAACGAGTATAGGAAGTTCTGCGTTCGAGGGTTGCAGTAGTTTAACGAGTGTAACTATACCTGACAGCGTAACTAGTATAGGTAGTTATGCTTTCAATAATTGCAGTAGTTTAACGAGTATAACTATAGGAAATAGCGTAACGAGTATAGGTAGTGGTGCGTTCAATAATTGCAGTAGTTTAACGAGTATAACTATACCAAATAGCGTAACGAGTATAGGATTTGGTGTGTTTATGTATTGCACTTCGCTCACAACTATAACGATAGGAAACAGCGTAACGAGTATAGGTGATTGTGCGTTCTCAGATTGCCTTAAACTTGTAGAAGTAATAAACAAGAGTGGTTTAACTATTACAAAAGGTAGCGACAGATACGGACACGTAGGACAGTACGCATTATATATTCACAACGGAGCGAGTAAGATAGTTAATCAAAACGATTATTTATTTATTACTGTCGAAAACGGAACAAACTATTTACTCGGCTACGTAGGAAGTGAAACGGAATTAACGTTACCTAACGATTATAACGGGGGAACTTACGAGATATATAAATATGCGTTCGATGGTTGCTGTAGTTTAACGAGCATAACTATACCAAACAGCGTAACAAGTATAGGAAGTTCTGCGTTCGATGGTTGCAGTAGTTTAACGAGCATAACTATACCAAATAGCGTAACGAGTATAGGTAGTTCTGCGTTCCTTAATTGCAGTAGCTTAACGAGTGTAAACTATTTAGGCACTATAGATCAGTGGTGTGAAATAAACTTTGGGAATGCTAGTTCTAATCCATTAAGTTGCGCTAGAAACTTATATATAAACGGAAGTTTAGTAACTAACGCAAATATAACGACCGCTATAATAATAAGTGCTTATTCGTTCTATAATTGCAGTAGTTTAACGAGTGTAACTATAGGAAATAGCGTAACGAGTATAGGTAGTGATGCGTTCAATAATTGCAGTAGTTTAACGAGTGTAACTATACCTGACAGCGTAACGAGTATAGGTAGTTATGCGTTCTATGGTTGCAGTAGCTTAACGAGTGTAACCTTTGATAATACAAGCGGATGGAAAGCAGTTTCACAATATAATTTATCAGCTAGTATATCAGTTGAAAATACTTCCACCGCTGCAACCTATTTAAAATCAACATATAGCAAATACAATTGGAAATGCGAATAAAAAGATTGCGCTATAAAATGTTTAGAGAGTTTATAGTAAATAATTGGAGGTGTAATAATGGAGTATAGTAAAGAGCAAGAAAAAATAATAGCGCAGCGATTGGTGGAATATTTGCAAAGGAATAAGAAAGTGATTACATATTCTAATTTGTCCGCAAAGAGAGATGTTAAAATAGAACCTAATGGTTTTGACGAATACTTAAAGAACATTGGTGAAAAATGTAGGCAAAATAACTTTCCTTTGTTGTCATCGATAGTAATTAATTATCACTGGCAATATCCGGGTGAAGGCTTTTACAAAGCATTTTATCCTGAACTGGTAAAAGCTGACGATGTTACAAAAAGGGCAAAGGCAAGAGAAGATCAAGAAAGAGTATTTGAATTTAACGAGTGGTTTAAGTTTCTTGAGCTATATGCTCGCTAAATGAAGAAAAAATATAAAATATACAAATGAGAAACTATGTGTTTTTTTAACGATAACTATTCTATTAGTAATCAAATGAAAAGTTTATTAGATTGTGTTAATTCATTAGATTTAAGAAAAACGTATTATTATAGGAAAAGCGGTAAAAGATATGAAGAGGCTATATTAAAATCCTATGAGTTTATTAATGATTACTTTTATGCTGGCGGTAAACTTCATTTTTTATCAGAGTCTATAACAGATATAAGAAATTTCGATTTAGAACGTTGTAAACACGTGGTAAATACATATTATTTAGGCTTATATTTATTAGAGAAAATTGATTATTTACAGATTAAAAAGCCCTTGTTTAGTAATAAAAAGGACTATTTATGGGCGTGGTTTTTATGTTCTTTATATCACGACGCTTTTTTTAATGAGAGAAACGAGCCTAATATAGTGTGTTCTTTTGGATATGAAAATCATTCTAAAAGATTACTCTATAGTGCAGACACTTTGCAAAAGTATTATTGGAAAAATATTAATAGAAAAACGAGTTATAACGGAGATGTTATTTATAATCACGGTATTGTCGGTGCAGAGGCTCTTTATCAAAATTTTATAAAAGACTTAGAAAATCATATAAGAGAGGGTTTCTGTAGTTTAGAAGGGTTTTTAAATAATGGCGCAATTATGCACGATTGCAACAGGTTGGTTTCATATAAATCTTATGTTGCCATGTGTAAAGTTGCAAAAGTGATTGCAAGCCACGCTGTTTTTATTGCCGAAGAGGATAATAAACAAAAATATTTAGATGCAGGTTTGGGGTGTCTTGTGCCAACCGCCCATAAATCAATAAGAATGCCAAAAGAGAAGAAATCTTTGAACGAATATGAAAAATTATACTATATACTTTCACTTGTAGACAATATTGAACCGACAAAGAATGGTATTGCAATGCAAGACGTATTTATCGATATTGTTAAAATCGATAATAAAAGTTATAGTATGATTATCAAGATTATCGCTTTAAAGGACAAAACGGAAGATTATCTAAACAATCTTAAAAATCTTTCTAATTGGCTTTCGTATGTCGAGTGTAGCGAAGTAAATAGTAATACGGTCGAACTAAAGTTTGTTTTTTAATTGTATTTTTGAGAATTAAAATAATTTATATAGTATATTAATGTTAAAGTAAATACGATAAAAGCCCTGTTTCACTATCAAGATACAGGGCTTTTTTGTTTCGACGTCGAACATTATTATCTATCTTTATTATTAAGGTTACAGTCTTTAGAATTTCCAGAGCTTTTTAATTTTAAAACAGTCCAAAAATGTATTTACAGCAAAAAACCCAGCCAAACCATATAGGTTCAACTGGGTCGCATGTGGCGGAGAGGAGAGGATTCGAACCTCCGATGGCTTTCACCATACTCGCTTTCCAAGCGGGCACATTAGACCACTCTGACACCTCTCCGTGTTTTTAAGTCTAACATATTTTACTATATTTTTACAGGTAAGGCAAGGAAATTGAATTAAAAAATAATTTTAAATTTTAAAAAGGTGGTTTACAAATTAAAGGTTGGATAGTATAATAAAAGTATAAAAAGCAAAGGAGAGTTTGTATTATGGCTGCACAGAAAGATTATTTCGGTCTTGACAGAATCGTTAGCTTGATTCTCGCCATCATTCCTTTTACCGCTTGGCTTCTCGGCGTTATCACCCGTTTCCAGGAAGGTAAAATCGTTGCCGGCATCATCCGTATCTTCGGTGGTTGGCTTATCTGGATTCTCGACCTTATCTATATGATAACCAACGGATCCATTTGTAGAATCCTTGACATCTGATTATTCTCTCAAGGGAATGAGACCTTCCGCAACTTGCGGAAGGTCTTTATTTTACTTTCAGACACAAGATATTGTGGTTCTTTTAAAATTTTTTAACAAAATGTTGGGGAAAAGCATTGACAAACAAAAACGGGTGTGATATAGTTGACGTAATCACAAAAATTACAGGTTACGGAGGAAAATTTATGTTTCAGGTAAAGAAAAGGGACGGTTCGCTTGTCGATTACGATATGTCTAAAATATCGACGGCAATATCCAAGGCGTTCAACGCAAAGCAGGTAAATTACACGTCTGACATACTCAATATGTTGACTTTAAGGGTATCGGCTGACTTTGCTAAAAAAATCAAAAATAATCTCATCACGGTTGAAGACATTCAGGACAGCGTCGAAGTCGTGCTTATTCAGGCGGGCTACGTCGACGTCGCAAAAAGTTATATTCTTTACCGTAAACAAAGGGAAAAGGTAAGGAATATTAAGGAAACAATCGTTGACTACAAAAAAATCGTCGACGACTACCTTAAAGTATCCGACTGGCGTGTTAAAGAAAATTCTACCGTAACTTATTCCGTAGGCGGACTTATACTTTCAAACAGCGGTGCTGTAACCGCAAACTATTGGCTTTCCGAAATTTATGATGAAGAAATCGGCGAAGCGCACAGAAACGCCGATATTCACATCCACGACCTTTCGATGCTTACCGGATACTGCGCCGGTTGGTCTTTAAAACAACTTATTAAAGAAGGTTTAGGCGGCGTTCCCGGGAAAATCACATCTTCACCCGCAGGGCACCTTTCCACGCTTTGTAACCAAATGGTAAACTTCCTCGGTATAATGCAAAACGAATGGGCGGGCGCACAGGCGTTTTCATCCTTCGACACGTATCTTGCTCCGTTCGTTAAGGTTGACAACCTTTCGTATAAGGAAGTCAAACAGTGTATTCAATCGTTTATATACGGTGTAAACACTCCTTCTCGTTGGGGTACGCAAGCGCCGTTTACGAACATCACGCTTGACTGGACCGTTCCTAACGACCTTGCGGAAATGAACGCAATCGTCGGCGGTAAGGAAATGGACTTTAAATATAAGGATTGCAAAGCCGAAATGGATATGGTAAACAAAGCGTTTATCGAAATCATGATTGAAGGTGACGCAAACGGCAGGGGATTCCAGTATCCTATTCCGACTTATTCTATAACCCGCGACTTCGACTGGTCCGAAACCGAAAACAACAGGCTTTTATTTGAAATGACCGCAAAATACGGCACTCCGTATTTTTCAAACTATATCAACAGCGACATGGAACCGTCGGACGTCCGCAGTATGTGCTGCAGACTTCGTCTTGACCTTCGTGAACTCCGCAAAAAATCAGGCGGTTTCTTCGGAAGCGGCGAAAGCACGGGTTCTGTCGGCGTAGTAACCATCAATATGCCGAGAATAGCATATCTTTCAAACACCGAGGAAGAATTCTATGAAAAGTTAAAACACATGATGGACATTGCGGCTCGTTCGTTAAAGGTAAAAAGGGATACGATAAGCAAACTTTTGGACGCAGGTCTTTATCCTTATACTAAACGTTATCTCGGAACGTTTAACAACCACTTCTCGACCATAGGTCTTGTCGGTATGAACGAAGCGTGCCTCAATGCCAAGTGGATAAAGAAAGATTTGACGAATAAGGAAGCGCAGTCTTTCACGAAAGACGTGCTTAACTTTATGAGAAATAAACTTTCCGACTATCAGGAACTTTACGGCGATCTTTATAACCTTGAAGCGACACCTGCGGAATCGACTTCCTTCCGTTTGGCGAAACACGACAAGAAAAGGTATCCGGAAATCATTACGGCGACGGACAACGACAAAGCGCCGTATTACACCAACAGTTCGCACCTTCCCGTCGGATTTACCGAAGATATTTTCTCCGCACTCGACATTCAGGACGACTTACAAACCCTTTACACTTCGGGAACGGTATTCCACGCCTTCTTAGGACAGAAACTCCCCGATTGGAAGAGTGCCGCAAGCCTTGTCCGTAAAATTGCGGAAAACTACAAACTTCCTTATTACACGATGAGTCCTACGTACTCTGTATGTGCGGATCACGGCTATATCGCAGGCGAAGTATATAAATGCCCCATTTGCGGAAGAACGACCGAAGTTTACAGCCGTATAACCGGCTACTACCGTCCCGTACAAAACTGGAACGACGGTAAGCGCGAAGAATTCTCAATGAGAAAGGTTTACGACGTAGAACACTCCGCATTTCACAAAAAGGACGTCGCTTGCAACTGCGAAAAGAAGGAAGAAAACACTCCCGAACTCGACGGCCCCGTTCTTTTCACCAGAACGGGATGTCCCAACTGCAAAACGAGCAAAATGATGCTCGATAAGGCGGGAATCAAATATGCTACCGTCAATGCGGAAGAAAACAAAAACATGACCTTAAAGTACGGCGTTAAAAAAGCTCCTACGCTTTTAGTCCCGAAGGGCAGCGGATTTGAAGCGTTTGACAACGCAAGTGAAATAAGGAAATATATCGAAAGCATAAGCTAAGGTAAAATATGTACGATTTAATAGTAATAGGCGCAGGCGCGGCGGGTATGACTTCCGCGCTTTACGCTCTCAGAAACGGAAAAACGGTTTTGGTTTTGGAAAGTGAAAGTCTGGGCGGTCAAATTGCGACGTCGCCAAGGCTTGAAAACTATCCGTCCATTAAGGAAATAAGCGGCGAACAGTTTGCGGATAATCTTTTTGAGCAAATAACCGCTCTCGGTGCGGAAGTTGAAATCGAAAAAGTAGTATCGCTCGACAAGGCAGACGGAGTATTCACGGTAAAAACCGAGTATAACGAATACAAAGCGAAAAGCGTTATAATTGCGGCCGGCGTAAAGCACAAACACCTTCGCACTAAAAGCGAAAGGGACGACCTTGTGGGAAAAGGCGTTTACTACTGCGCTATTTGCGACGGTGCGTTTTATAAGGGAAAAGAAGTCGTTGTAATCGGCGACGCCAACACCGCACTTCAATATGCGCTTTTACTCTCCGGATATTGCAAAAAGGTGTATGTTTATACGCTTTTTGACAAATTTTTCGGGGACAAAATGTTGGTTAAAGCACTCCGCACAAAGGATAATATCGAAGTACGCCCCAACACGTCGGTAATCGATTTTATAGGGGATACCGAACTCAAAGCGATTGAGTATAAGGATGCTGACGGCAATATAAAACAACACGAAATTCCCGCTGTTTTCGTTGCGATAGGGCAAATACCCGACAACAAAGCGTTTTTACCGCTCGTCGATCTCGATAAGGACGGCTATATAATCGCCGACGAAACATGCAAAACCAAAACGGAAGGTCTTTTCGTCGCAGGCGATTGCAGAACGAAGGCTGTGCGTCAGGTTGCAACTGCGGTTGCGGACGGTGCGGTTGCCGCAACGCAAGCGTCAATGTATCTTGAAAGTCTTGCCGACTAATCGGTAATGCCGATAATTTACAAAATAAAACCGCCAGTAGCGTATCGCTACGGGCGGTTAATTATTTATTTTAATACCCCCTTAACTTTACTGTGGGTATATACGGTTTAATTATTTCAATAAATTCTTTTGCTTTTTGTTCCGAAACTTCGTGTAATCCGTGAGTTAAGC
>JAXFZW010000034.1:0-2659 GCA_034184645.1 Clostridia bacterium
CCGCGAACACGGCTACGGCGAAAACGATTGAAAATAATTTCGGATTTTTGTATAATTATCCCTTTTTTTCTCATACTGAACTAAAAGGGGTAAAAATGGAAAAAAGCGAATTCGATTTTACTAATCCTGCAGACTCGGCGTGGCGTATGTTTGAAAAAACGGGCAAAGTGTCCTATTATATGCTTTACAAAAAACTTATAAAAAAATAGCGCGAAAATCTCGGGGTTTTCTCGCTTAAAACGGTATGGAAGAAAAACTTACGGGTTTGGTTTTATCTAAAACCGACTACGGCGAAAACGACAGAATAATAAAGATTTTTACTTTGGAAAAGGGTACTGTTTCGGCTACCCTTAAGGGCGTTAAAAAGGCGGGAGCGAAGTTGAAATTCGCGTCCGAGCCTTTTTGTTTTGCTGAATTCGTGTTTTCCGAGCGTGCAGGTCGGCGCACGGTAACGGGCGCAAGCCTAAACGACAGTTTTTATCCCTTGCGCGCGGACGTTACTCGGTATTTCGCCGCGGGGGCTGTGCTGGAATTTATCCGCTGTTTTGCAAAGGAAAACATTACTTCGCCGACTATTTTTTTCAGCGCGGTTAACTGCCTTAAAGAAATGGCGTACGGCGAAGTTTTGCCGAGATACGCGCTCGCCCGCTTTCTCGTGGGCGCGCTTAAAGTTTCGGGCTACGCGTTAAATACAGACGGCTGTTTGGCTTGCGGAAAAGATTTGACGGGCAGGGTGTTTTTCGATCCCTTTTCCGGCGGTTTTACGTGCGAAAATTGTTTTACGGGAGATGGGAGAGAGATAAACTTTGCGACCTATTCTGCTCTTAAAAAGTTAGAAAATGGCGAAGACCTTACCGAAGAAGAAACCGTTTTCCTTCTGCGCCTTCTGGATTTTTACTTAAAGCATAAAACTGAAGAAAAACTTTTGTCCTTGCAAGAATTGCTTAAATTTTAACAATTTACGAGTTTTTTATTAGTTTTTTACCCAAACGGCATAATCATGCCGTCTTTTTTTTGTTTTTTGCTTGACGAAAAATAAAGATAGGTATATAATTATTAACATAGATTATTGTGCATTACTATCTTTTGCTTTCTAAAAAACTTTGAAGGACGGAGTTATGAAAAAGTTTTTATCTGTTTTGCTTTTGGCGGTTATGTGCGTTTGCGGTGCTTTGGGGCTTACCGCGTGCGACTTGGAAAAACAACCGATCAACGTCGTGTTCATCGTCAACGACAGCACCTATTCTGCAACCAAGATGTACGATCCGGCAACGGTTAAAGCGCCGTCGGATCCTGTGTTGACCGGTTACGCGTTCGACGGCTGGTTTTTAGACAAAGACGTGTGGGAACAACCGTACGACGCTACCGCGGTCATTTCCGAAAGCGTTAATGTGTATGCGAAATTACATACCGTACACGTTCACGACATAAAGACGCAAGTTATTGCGCCGACCTGCACCGAAAAGGGGTACACCCGTCATTACTGCGATTGTGGTGAAATCGACTATAACGACAGAATTACTTACGCGCTCGGGCACAACTTCGGCAACTGGGAAATAACCACCGCGCCGACCTGTACCGAAAAGGGCGAAGAAACGAGAACCTGTTCCCGTTGTGGTGAAAAAGAAACCCGCGATCTCGAGGCGCTCGGTCATAGCTTCGGCAACTGGGAAATAACCACCGCGCCGACTTGTACCGAAAATGGCGAAGAAACGAGGACTTGTTCCCGTTGTCAAGAAGTCGAAAAGCGCGACATACAAGAAACGGGACACAGCCCGATGAAGGCGGTTAAAGAGAACGAAGTTCCCGCAACCTGCACCGAAAAGGGTAGTTACGATCTCGTGGTTTACTGCTCCGTTTGTAACGAAGAACTTTCGAGAGAAGGGCAGGAAATAGAGGCGCTCGGACATAACTACGGCGATCTCGTTGCCGAAAAACCTGTAAAGGCTTGCACCGAATCGGGCGAAACGGACGGATTTAAAGCGCATTATAAGTGTTCGACTTGCGGTGCGTACTTTGATACGGATAAAAATCCTGTAGATGAAAAGGATCTGGTTATCGCTACCGAACATGATTACAAGGTAACGACCGTTCTTCCCAAGTGTACGGAACAAGGCTACGACGTGCACGAGTGTCAGGATTGCCATAAGATTATAAAAGACAATTTCGTTGACGCTTTAGGCCACGATTTCGAAGGAGCGGTTTACGTTTCCGATGATAACGCTACTTTTGAGTCTAATGGCACGAAAACTGCTCATTGTAAACGTGATAAATGCGCAGGAACTGATAAGATAGAGGAAGAAGGCTCTAAACTCAAAATCAAGTTGGCGACTTTAGATCTTAAGATCGACAGCAACGCTACGGATAAATATCTTGCGACGGGTGTCGTGAACAGCGACGTTCTTGCGTTCGGGTTAAATGCGGAAATCGTTAATAAAGACGAAGACGTAACCTTTAAGGTTTGCACCGCGAACGATGCTGAAAAGGAAATCGACGGCGATTCCGTTGCGCTCGATATCGGCGACAATACATATTATATATTGATTTACGTGAACGAAGAACTCGACTCCTATTACAAGGTCGTTATTCACAGAAACAAACTTATAACGGTTACTTTTGATGCGAACGGCGGTTCTTGGGGCGATAAGACGCTTATAGA
>JAXFZW010000035.1:0-9125 GCA_034184645.1 Clostridia bacterium
CAGGAACAGGAGATGAAGCAAACACTCATGCGACGACAGCTCACACAGAACATTGCTCATGAAATCAAGAAAACAGGATAAGCGCACGGGTGCAAGGGTAGGTGTACTTCACACGCCGCACGGTGATATTATGACGCCGACCTATATGCCCGTAGGCACGCAGGCGACGGTAAAGGGAATTACGCCCGCAAGTCTTAAAGATGCGAAGACGCAAATTTTGCTTGCAAACACTTATCACCTTTATATGCGTCCGGGTGACGAACTCGTTAAAAAGGCGGGCGGATTACATAAGTTTATGGCGTGGGACAGGCCTATCCTTACGGACAGCGGCGGATTTCAGGTATTCTCGCTTGCCAAACTCAATAAAATTAAGGACGAAGGCGTTTACTTTAATTCGCACGTGGACGGCAGTCTTCACTTTATAGATCCCGAAAAGGCGATGGATATTGAAAACAATCTCGGAGCGGATATTATAATGGCGTTCGATCAATGTACCGCTTACGGAGTTGATTACAAGGGCTCGAAGGCGGCTATGGAAAGAACGCTTAAATGGCTTGACCGTTGCTATACCCATCATAAAAACCCCATGCAAGCACTTTTCCCCATAGTGCAGGGAAACGTGTATAAGGACTTGCGTATAGAAAGTCTTAAAGCGACTATACCTTACGCTAAATACGGCATCGGCATAGGCGGACTGTCCGTTGGCGAGCCCAAAAATATTATGTATGAAGTCATGGACGAAATGTTGCCTTACTATCCTACTGCCGTACCGAGATATTTAATGGGTGTAGGCAGCCCCGACTGTCTTATCGAAGGGGTAAGGCGCGGAATCGATATGTTTGATTGCGTCTTGGCGACGCGCGTCGGGAGAAACGGAACGGCACTTACTTCACACGGAAAAGTGGTCGTCAGAAACGGAGTTTATAAGGAAGATTTTACTCCGCTTGACGACGAGTGCGATTGTTATGCCTGTAAAAATTATACGAAAGCGTACTTACGTCATACGATAAACGTCGGTGAAATGATAGGCGGTATGATGATTTCGCTTCATAATGTCACTTATCTTAACAAACTTATGTCCGAAATAAGGACGGCGATAATGGAAGACAGGATTACCGAATACGCCGAAGAGTTTTATTTAAAAACGGGCGGAACGTATAAATAAAAGGTCGAAAAAGGGCGCACGGGCGGAAAATAACAAAAAACGCTTGATTTTGACGGTAAAATGTTTTACAATATAGAAAACAAATTTTAGGAGATAATTATGTTTAATTTATTAGCGGAAGCGCAACAAAGCAGTTGGTTGACCTGGGTTATACTCGGCGTTCTTTTGGTTGGTATAATCGGTATGTTTGTTTGGCAATCGATTTCCGGCAAGAAAAAGCAGAAAGAAGCGCAGGAAATGATGGACAACCTTAAAATAGGCGACAGAATTAAAACTATCGGCGGTGTTTGCGGATTTTTAGTAGAAGTAAACAAATCTGAAAACACTATCGTTATCGAAACGGGTAGCGAAAATAACAAATGCTACATTAAATTCGACAAGGGCGCAATTTATCAGACGGGTCCTGCTAACCCCGATAAGCCCGAAGTAAAGGAAGAAACCGCAGAAACTCTTGCGGAAGAAAAACCCGCTAAAAAAAGCAAAAAGGCTAAACAGGAAGAAACCGAAGAAGTAGTTGAAACTGCTCCTGCGGAAGAAAGCGCAAAAGAAGAATAATTTTATTTTTCATAAAAAATTAAACCCCTGCATACTTATTAGTAAATAAGCGCAGGGGTTTTTTATGTCTTCAAATAATGAAAGTATTTTATCGAATTCATTGAAAGGCACGCTTTTGGCGGTGCTTTTCGCACTTTCCGGCGTACTTGTTTTCGCTGTCGTACTCAAAATTTTTTCGCTTTCTCCGTCAGTCGTTAAACCTGTCAATCAAGTTATTAAGGTTTTGTCCGTATTCGGCGGCGTTATGCTTTGCGTGCGGGGCAAGACGGGATTTTTAAAAGGTTTTTTAATAGGCGTTTGTTCTATAATTTTAACATACCTGCTTTTTGCGTTGATGGGCGGTGAAAAACTTTTCTCCGTAGGTTTTTTGCTGGACATCGTATTCGGTGCGGTGGCAGGCGTTATTTCGGGCATAGTTTCGGTAAACCTTAAAAAGCCGTCTTAAAAAAGGTCTTCTTTTAGATGTGTAAATGCGGTTAAATTGCCCACTCGCCGTCAATAAATAAAGTTACTTTTTCGCCGCTTTTTTTGACGCCGGTGACTTTCAGATCGGGCGTACCTATCATAAAGTCGACGTGTTCGACGGAGTCGTTTACGCCGCGGCTTAAAAGTTCGTCTTTGGACAAATTTTCTCCGCCTTTTATTGTTGTCGGGTATCCTTTGCCTATGGCGATGTGACAACTTGCGTTTTCGTCAAAAAGCGTATTGTAAAAAAGTATTCCGCTTTGTGCTATGGGTGAGTTTTTGCCGATAAGCGCAACTTCGCCGAGTCTCAAAGTGCCTTCGTCAGTTTCTATAAGACTTTTAAGCGCAGAGTATCCCTTTTTCGCCGCAAAGTTTACTATTTTTCCTTCCTTAAATTCAAGGGAAAACCCGTCTATAATTTGCCCGTTGTAGGAAAGGGGAAGGGCTGAAAACACCTTTCCTTCCACACGTTTAAGGTGGGGTGCGGTAAACACTTCTTCGGTGGGCATGTTTGCGATAAATTCCACGCCGTCCTCCGCCTTTTCCTTTGCGGAAAGCCAAACGTGTCCGTCGGCAAGTCCGACTTTAAGGTCTGTTCCTATCGAGTTTTCAAAGTGAAGGTAGTCAAAGTCGCAATTCGTTAAAAAATTCGCTCTTTTTGAAAGAGTAAAAATATGCTCGTCCCATTCTTTTTCGGGGTTTTCCTTGTCAAGACGCATCGTTTTTTTGATTGCTTCGTTTAAGTCGTGCAAAGGATTTTTGGAATCGGGGAAAACTTGTTTTGCCCATTTTGCGGTAGGAACGGATACGACGCACCAGCGTATTCCGTTTGCCATAACTTTTTCGGAAAACTTTTTAAGTGCTTTTCTTCTCGCAAGAGAGTATGCGGCAAGCCTGTCGTCGGGTATGCCTTTAAATGCGGAAGGGTCTTCCGCGGCAATCGCAACGTAGCAAAAATTCTTTTTTACCAAATCGTTTTTACTGTCGACAAACCATTTGGGAACGTCGGTCAACGCTCTTTTATCGGCATAAAGAAGATTAAGCCTGTCCGTAGCGTCGTTTTCCCAGCGGATTCTTACTATCGACGCACCCATTTCGTATGCGACTTTCGTCATCGCACGCGCTGTTTTTTCACACTCAACCGGACAAGCGATTTCAAGTCCTTGTCCTTTTTGTAAGTTTACGCCGAATTTTAAAACCAATGCGGAGAATTCGGCAAGATAACTGCTCTTCAAATTTTTCACCGTCCTTTTTTATATTTTATAACTATGCCAACCAAGGAGTCAAGTGCGAAAAACGCCGAAAAGCATCTTTTTTTGAAACTCTTGATTGTTTTGCTTTTCGTAGGATTGACTTTTAATACTTACTATATTATAATTAGTTAGTATAAATTATAATCGGTTAATATGCTTTTTGCAATTTTCCGATGGGTGAAAGTAATGTCGCTTCTTGACGGAATAAATACGTCCTCGGACGTAAAAAAACTCAGCGTCAAACAACTTGACGGGCTGTGTGACGAAATTCGTACGCTGATTATAGATACCGCGAAAAACAACGGCGGACATTTGTCGGCTAATCTCGGTATTGTCGAAACGACGGTTGCGCTTCACTACGTGTTTGATTTCCCGAAAGATAAACTTATTTTCGACGTAGGGCATCAGTGTTATACGCATAAAATTCTTACCGGAAGAAAAAATGAGTTTAAAGCCATCCGTCAGGACGGGGGGCTTTCGGGGTTTCCCAGCCGTGAAGAAAGTGAGTATGATTTGTTCACTACGGGACACGCCGGCACTTCGATTGCCGCAGGGCTTGGGCTTGCCAAAGCAAGGGACGCAAAAGGTGAAGATTATACGATAATCAACGTAGTAGGCGACGGCTCTTTTGTAAACGGCCTTAACCTTGAAGCGGTCACTTCGCTTGAAGAAAAACCTAAAAACTATATCGTCGTTTTAAACGACAACGGTATGTCTATTTCGCAAAACGGAAACGGACTTTATAAATTCATTTCAAAAGAAACGGCGAGCAGGGCGTATCAAAAAAGCAAAAGTGCGGTAAAAAGAATATTCGGCGATACTTTCGTAAGAAAGTGCCTTTCTAAAATAAAAGGATTTTTAAAGCGACTTTTAGGCGGAAACTCTGTTTTTGAGACGTTCGGATTTAAATACGTAGGTATAACCGACGGAAACGACGTTAAAAAAACAGTTAAAATTTTGCGCCGTGTTCGAAATGCGGCAAAATATAAAGCCGTGCTTTTGCATCTTAAAACGACAAAGGGCAAAGGATACGCCGTTGCGGAAGAAAATTCGGAAACTTTCCACGGCGTAGGTAAAAACCTTTCCGCAAAAACGGGCGGTTTTTCCTGTCTTTTGGGTGATGCGATAAATAAGAGTATAGAAAACGGCGAAAACGTATTTGCGATAACCGCCGGAATGAAAACGGGTACGGGGCTTGCCGCAGTTGAAAACGCACATAAGGAAAGGTTTATCGACGTAGGTATTGCCGAGGAGTACGCCGTTACGCTTGCGGCAGGCATGGCGGCGGGCGGTGTAAAACCCGTGGTTGCGGTGTATTCAACTTTTATGCAAAGGGCTTACGATCAAATACTTCACGACGTATGCCTTCAAAATCTTCCGGTGATTTTCTGCCTTGACAGGGCGGGGCTCGTAGGTGCTGACGGACAGACGCATCAGGGAGTGTTCGACTTGTCTTATTTAACTCATCTTCCGAACATGACGGTGTATGCGCCTTCGTCAAAAGAGGAATTTAACGAAGTCTTTGAACTCGCTAAAAAAAGCGGTTCGCCGACGGCGATAAGGTATCCTACCGAAACGGCTGAAAATCACGTTGCGGCAAAAAAGCAAACTTCCGCATGGAAGGAAATAAAAGAGGGTTCGGCTTTAACGGTAATTGCCGAAGGACCGAGAATGATTGAATTAGCGATTAAAGTCGCCGACAAGTTAAACGGGGTAAGGGTAATCAATGCGCTAAGAATAAAACCGCTTGACGTTGAAGTTTTAAGGTCGATAAATTCTCCGCTTGTGGTTTTAGAAGAAAACAGCGTAATAGGCGGGTTGGGTTCGCTGATTCTCGGTTATCTTTCCGAAAACGGTATTGATATAAAAACGGCGGTTTTGGGAATAAAAGATAAATTCGTAAAGCACGGCAGCGTGGCAAGGCAGTTAAAAGATAACGGACTTACCGAAGAAGACGTGCTCAAAACGATAAATAAAAAATTTGGTTTATAATAGGCATTACGATAACGGTACATTAAGATGAATAAAACTTTAAGAACGATTTTGTTTTTTATAATGGACGCCCTGCTTATCGCAGGTTCGTGGGCGGTGAGTTTCCCGCTTTTCGACATTGGCTTTGCTTACGGAGTATCCGAGACTTATTACTTTTTTATAATAAGCCTTGTCGCCGTTTGCGGTTTCGGGTATATGTTCGGGATGTATTCGAGCATATGGCGTTATGCAAGTTTTATGGAGGCGTTGCAAGTCGTTTTAACGTCGATGGTGGGGTTTGCCGTAAACGTCGTAATCAGTCTTGTGACACCCGCCGTTTTCACGCTCGCTTGGGCGATGCTTCTTTCGGTGTTTATATTTTTATCACTTGCCGTTCCGAGATTCGCCTTTAAGTTTATGGGGTATTTTTCGTGTAGAAGTAAATCTGCGGAATTAAGCCCTAACGCAATCAGGGTTATGGTTGTCGGTGCGGGTAGTGCGGGTTCGATGCTTATTCACGAAATGAAAACGTCCGCAAAAATAAATATGAACCCCGTATGCGCAATCGACGACGACAAAAACAAGATAGGACAAACGGTAAACGGGGTAAAGGTCGTAGGCAATACTGCGGATATAGTTAAATTTGCCCAAAAGTATTCTGTTGAAGAAATTATTCTTGCGATGCCGTCGGTCGGGAAAAAGGAAAAAAGCAGAATAATAAACGAGTGTCAAAAAACTTCTTGTAAGGTGATGATCGTCCCCGGAATTTACCAGTTTGCGGAAGGTTCGCTTTCGGTTTCTTCGGTAAAAGAAGTCAGTATCGCCGACCTTCTCGGAAGAGAACAGGTTAAAGTCGATTTGGAAGAAATAATCGGCTACATCAAGGACAAAACGGTTATGGTGACGGGCGGCGGCGGTTCGATAGGCAGCGAACTTTGCCGTCAGATAGCGTCACACGATCCCAAACGCCTTATCATTCTCGATATATACGAAAACAACGCTTACGATATTCAGCAGGAACTGAAAAGAAGACTTCCAAAACTTAACCTTACCGTTTTGATTGCAAGCGTAAGGGACAAAAAGAAGATAGACGATGTTTTCGCAAAATATAAGCCCGAAATTATCTTCCACGCAGCGGCGCATAAGCACGTTCCGCTTATGGAAGATAGCCCTGAAGAGGCAGTTAAAAACAACGTGGGCGGCACTTACAACGTGGCTGACGCCGCAGGCAGATTTAATGCGGAAAGGTTTATACTTATAAGCACGGACAAGGCGGTAAATCCCACCAACGTAATGGGTGCGACAAAGCGTATTTGCGAAATGATAATCCAAACAATGGATAAAAAGTATAAAACCGATTTCGTTGCGGTAAGGTTCGGCAACGTGTTGGGTTCTAACGGATCGGTAATTCCGCTATTTAAAAAGCAAATCGCCGAAGGCGGTCCCGTGACCGTCACCGACCGCAATATAGTCAGATATTTTATGACTATACCGGAAGCGGTAAGCCTCGTTTTGCAGGCAGGCGCTTATGCAAAGGGCGGTGAAATTTTCGTTCTCGATATGGGCGAGCCCGTTAGAATTTACGATCTTGCGGTAAATATGATAAAACTTTCGAATCTTGAACCGTTTAAGGACATTGATATTGTGATAACCGGTTTAAGAAAGGGCGAAAAACTTTACGAAGAAAAGTTGATGAGCGAAGAAGGGCTTTCAAGAACGCAAAACAACCTTATTTTAATAGGTAAACCCTTGCAGTTTGATGAAGAAACTTTGTTCCCGTCGATAGAAAAACTTATCGACAACGCAAAACAAAGCGGGTTTGACGTTAAAAAGGGAGTACAGGAACTTGTACCGACTTACCACATTGACCGCAGTTTTGAAGAATAATACCGCATTTTGTGCCTAAATAATAAGATAAATATTATTTAAAACCTTGTTAAAAGTGTTTTAGGTATGTTATAATATGTGTTGGAAAACTTGCTTGCAATGGTTTTCAAACGTCACATTTCAATGTTAAAATAACAAAAGGGACTTTTACGACAGAGTAAAAGTCATGATTATAAGGAGAGCTTATAATGGAAGAAAACGAAAAGGGTATGGGGCTTGGCGAACTGCTTAACAGGGCGTTCGTTGCGATCAAAAGAAATATTATTTTGGTCTTAGCCATTATACTTATTTTTGCCGCAGGCGGTTTTGTTATGGCAAATTTAAGAAAGCCGCTTTATACCGCAAGTGAAAGGGTGTCATATCAGGCAGGTTCGGATGATGCGTCCGACGTCACTTCGGCATACTTTCAGACGGTTGTCGGTTTTTGTAGTTCGGGAAGCGTAATCGACCGTGCGAATTTTTACTACGATTATTACGTAAACCACGGCTATCAAAACGTTGCAAGTCTTTTGGAAGATATTAAAAACGCAACCGAAGGCGACGATCTTTACTATGACGAAAGTAAAATTGCGGCAACTAAGTGGATAACCCGCGACAAGGTCGGCGTAATCGCTTCAAACGGTAACGAAGAAAGTTATATTATAACCATAAGATACACCGATACGACTGTAAACGCCGCTTACGATAAAGTTAAAATCGTATTAACCGCTATTGAAAACGAAGTCAACCGTACGGACGCTCGTGGCGAAGGACTTTATTTCCGTGTGCATATTACCATTTCCGACTACGGTTATATGGGTGCTTCTTCGGACTGGTCAAAAAGCAGAATAATTACGATTGCAACCGTTATCGGCGTAATAGTTGCGCTTCTTGCGGTTTACTTTATCAACCTTTCGGATAGATCTATTAAGGAAAAACGTGAAATCGAACGCATTACGGGAACTTCTCTTCTTGCGTTTATTGAGGATCAGGAGGCTTAAAAATGAGTGAAAATTTAAACGCTAACGTTGCGGAACAAGAAAGCACTTACAAAAGTTTCCCGTTTTTCAGGATACTTTACAGAAATTTACTTCTCATCATTTGTATAATAATCGCTTCGGGGCTACTCGGAACTTTTTACGGAATTTATACTCAAAAACCCGTATATACTGCGGAGTGCGATGTAATTTTTACGGTTCGTACCAGTTATAGCACGAACAACAATACGTCGGTTGCCAAAATGTATATGAAAACGATTTCGGAAGCGATAACGACACCTAACGTTGAAAGCGTTGCAAGGTCGCAAAGCGGAGACAGGGGGATAAGTCGCGGTGCGGTAAGCGTAACTTATACTAATGACAGCATGATTATGTATGTTAAATACACGGATGCAACCGAAGCCCTTGCCAAATCAAGGCTTAAAGCGTATATAACCGCCGCGGCTGATGAACTTCGCGAAAACAAGCCGATAAACGTAACCGACCTTTCGCTTAAAGAAATTCAAAACGACTACTCTGTTGAAGTTACAAGCAACAGAAATACATTTATTTTGGTAGGTTTTGTTGCGGGCGTGGTTTTGGGCGTAGCAGTCGCAGTTTTAAGATACCTTCTCGATAACAAAGTTAAGGACAAGAACGAAATAGAAGAAATCACGGGCGTAAGTTTACTTTCTTACATCGACAAGCAATAAAATTAAACAAATAATAAAGCCGTTGCAAAAAGCAACGGCTTTTAATTGTGTAAACAATAAACCCCCAGATAGTCTGGGGGTGCAGTAAAGGTTAACCGTTGAGAAAATTCCTCCGTTTGTGTATAATCAAAGTTGCGACCTGCCAGAAGCAACAAAGGAA
>JAXFZW010000036.1:0-12702 GCA_034184645.1 Clostridia bacterium
CACGTTCCCGACGGGGTAATTACCCGTCGGGAACTTTTATTTGACATTTACTTTTTTAAGATGGTATATTTATATTGTTATGAGTGCAAAGGTTATAAACGTAAAAGTCAAAAACGGCGAAGTCCCCGTAATAAAGTTCGGCGAAGGCGAAAAAACGCTGATTATTTTGCCCGGGCTATCCTACGACGGAGTTGCGGAGTTAAAGGACGCAATAGAACAGTCATATTCGCTTTTTTGCGATAAATACACCGTTTATCTAATTGAACGGAACGTAAATCCGTGTAGGGGATACACTATTGAAAACGTGGCGGACGACGTTTACGATGCGGCTACCGAACTCGGCGTAAAAGGTGCTGACGTTTTCGGCGTTTCTATGGGCGGTGCGGCGGCGCAAATGCTTGCCGTTAAATATAAGGGTTTTGTGCACTCTCTAGTTTTAGGTTCTACTTTTTGCCGCATAAACGACAATATGAGAAAAGTGATAGGGGAGTGGAAAGTTTTAGCATACGACGTAAAAACTCTCACAAAAAATTTTGCGGAAAAGGTGTATTCCGAAAGCACGTTAAAAAAGTATGAGGACGTTTTAACAGTCCCGCCGATTTTCACCGAAGACAAGTCAAAACGTTTTGAAATTTACTGTTCGGCGTGTTTGAATTTTGACGTTTACGAAAGGCTTAACGAGTTGCCGGCTAAAACTTTTGTAATAGGGGCGGCGGAAGATAAAGTCACAACGCCTGCCGCTGCAAAGGAAATCGCTCAAAAATCAGGCGCAAAGTATTACGAGTATAAAACTTTCGGACATGCGGTGTTTGACGAAGCAACCGACTACAAACAAAGAATTTTAGATTTTTTACAATGAAAATTTTAAAAAGGACGAGCATCGTCCTTTATTATTAAAAAAATATTTTTATTTAGTATTGACACCATAACGCTACGGGCGTATAATCAAGTTGTCGGTGATTACCGAACACTAAAAAAGGAGGAAGGTTTAACAATGAAGAATTTGTTAGCAAAGAAGAACGTGTTGCTTTGCGCAAGCATTTTGTCAGCAGTAGTTACATTTTTAAGTCTTGTATTTTGTCTTTTTTACGCAACTTTTATGGGTACGTCTAACGGACAGAATGGCTTTGATGCCATAAAAGGCGAAGAATGGGAAATGGCTTTTGGTTCCGGACTTGCTGTTTTCAGTAAAATTCTTGCAATCGTAATTATTGTTGCCGCCGTTTGCCTTATTGCTTACGCTATCTTTGCATATATCAAAGGTATGGACATGGGCAAAGTTTCGTTAATCATCGTGTGCGTATCCATAGTTATAGCAATTGTTTATCTTATTGACGGTATCGTTCTTAAAGGTAAACTCGCAAATGACTATGTAACTTACCACACCGCCGCTTTCTGGCCGCTCATTATCCAGGCAGTTCTCGCTTGCGGTACCATAGTCGCCGGAAAACTTATGAAAGACTAATTTACTTAAAAACAAAAGAAAAGCCTTGCGGTAAGCAAGGCTTTTCTTTTTTGCGTTTAAAATTCTTTACAAATTTAACAAAAATCATTATAATTTTTGTGTTATGAGCGACACGGTATCGACAAAAAAATCATTGATAAGTTCTGCGCTTTTGGTGCTTACCGCACTTGTTTGGGGCGTGGGTTTCGTTGCGCAAAGTGCGGGCAGTAAGTACGTTAAGCCCTTCACTTTTTCTTGCGTTCGCTTTTTAATTACCGCCGCCGCATTACTCGTTGTCATTTTAATAAAAAGTAAGTTTGAAAAACACGAAGAAATATCGCCCGAACAAAGGAAAAAGAATAAAAAGACGCTTATAGTTTCGGGAATAATTACCGGCGTGTTTTTGTGCGTCGGAACAAACCTTCAACAAATAGGCATAACCATGGGTGCGTCCGCCGGTAAAGCGGGATTTTTAACTGCAACTTATATTATTATGGTACCTATTTTGGCGCTTATTATTTTCCGTAAAAAGTGCGCTTTTAACGTGTGGATAGGGGTTGCGATTTCGCTAGTAGGGTTGTACCTTCTTTGTATGAAGGGCGAATTCCGCTTTGAAACGGCGGACATTATTTTGCTTTTATGCGCGTTAGGGTTTTCGTTCCAGATACTATTTATCGACTTGTACGTGTCTAAAATCGACGCAATAAAACTTTCCTGCGTGGAATTTTTGATTTGCGGAATTTTGTCTGCTATACCTATGCTGATTACCGAAACGTTTGACGATACTTCGGCATGGCTCAATTCGTTTACCGTGTCCGACGCATGGCTTGCTATCCTATATGCGGCGATTGTATCCGGCGGAATAGGGTTTACCCTTCAAACTGTGGTACAAAAAAACGTCGCTCCGGCAAGGGCGTCGCTTATTATGTGCTTTGAATCGGTGTTCGGCGCACTTTCGGGTTGGATAATTTTAGGGCAGGGCATGACTACCCGTGAAATAATAGGCAGCGTTTTAATGTTTATCGCTATCGTCGTTTCGCAACTTGAATTTAACTTCAAGCAAAAAAACAAACCGCCTGAAAATTTTGAACAATCAGACGGCGAAAAGGGATAAATTTAATTAAGTAGAATAATTATTTTTGAGAAGACAGTTTACGCTGTCTTCTTATTTTATTTATATGTTTTTCAAACGTACCGTCGGACAGTATTCTCGCAATAACGAATTGTTCTAACGTCGGCACGGTGCAAGTGTAAAAACCTAGCCTTTTATCAAAATCTTCCACAAGTTTGTCGGGTAAAATCATATATCCTACACGCAGTGAGTGCGCTATCGTTTTTGAAAACGTGTTGACGTAAATAACGCAATCGTTTTTATCCATCGAAAAAACGGTTTCGCTAATTCTTCCCGTGCGTGAAAATTCGGAGTCGTAATCGTCTTCTATTATAAACGCGTCGTTGTCCTTTGCCCACTTTAAGTATTCTGCTTTTTTGTTCACGTCGGCGTAAACTCCGGTAGGGTAGTTTTTAAAAGGAGTGATATGCAATGCGTCGGCGTCGGCGTTTTTAAGCGTTTCGGAAGGGATGCCGTTTACTCCTATTTCAAGCGGCAAGGTCTTTACTTTTTTGCATGCGTAAACCTTTTCTATTTGTTCGTAAGTCGGCGTTTCCAAGGCGTAAGTTTTATTTGGACCTAAAAGTTCTATTATAAGTCCGTAAAGGTATTCCGCACCCGAGCCCACGATTATGCGTCTTTCGTCAACGTTAATTCCTTTGTTGCGTTTAAGGTAGTTTTTGATGGCTTTTCTTAAAATAGGCGCGCCTTTGTTTTCGGAGCGCAAAAGAAGTTCTTCGCCGTAGTCCGATAAAACCGAGCGAACGGTTTTAGCAAGCTTATCAAACGAAAGTCCTTCGTCGGCGTTTTGGGTAAAAGGTGCTTTTTCGGGAACGATAAATTTTTCGGCAACGAAAAACTCACCCTTTCGGTAGGAAACGAAATAACCGCTCCGCTCCTTTGATTCAACGTAGCCTTCGCTTATTAAAAGTTCGTAAGCGTGCTCTACCGTTATTACGCTTACCGAAAATTTTTCGGCGGTATCGCGTTTGCTCGGAAGTTTATCGTTAAACCTGAGTGCACCCGACACTATGTCGTCTTTTATTTTTTCATAAATTTCAAGATATTTTTGCATGGTATTCAGCCCTTACTTACAAAATCTGGTTATATAAAAAATACTGTTTTTGACTATTCTTTTATTACCAAAATTATAATACAATGCTAATCGTAAAGTCAACGGGAGAAGAAAAGTTATGCAAAAATATTTTTCTACGCGAAAATTATGTTTTGTTGCATTGTTTACCGCAATGAACGTTTTGTCATGCTCTTTTTCTATACCCGTGCCCGGCGGACACCTGTACCTGTGCGACGCCGTTATATGTTTTGCCGCTATTATTTTAGATCCGTTTTCGGCGTTTATAGTAGGCGGCGTAGGTGCGTTTTTGGGCGACCTTATTTTTTACCCCGCACCAATGTTCGTGTCGCTTTTAACTCACGGGCTTCAAGCGGTGGTAATTTCGCTTATCGTCGGCAAAAAGTCGGAAGAACCTTTATTGTGGCGGACAATCGTCGCCGTACTCGTCGGCGCGGTAGTGATGAACGTCGGTTATTTTTTGGGCAGGTCATACGTTTACTCGACGATGGAATATGCGGTGATTAAAATTCCGTATGAGATTTTGCAAGCGCTTTTGGGCGCGGTTGTTGCGGTGATTTTGATTTTCTTTTCGCCGATAAAAAATCTTTTAAAAAGTATTCCGAAGCAATAAACGTTAAAGCCCACATTTTGCGGGCTTTTTATTTTAAGTGAAAATAATTGACAGTTTTAATGCCGTTAGATTAAAATAGCCTTATGATTAACGTTTTATTTGTCTGCTACGGAAACATTTGCCGTTCGCCCATGGCGGAGTTTTTATTTAAAAAATTCGTAAGCGAAAAGGGGGAGAGCGAAAACTTTTATATCGAGTCTGCCGCTACTTCAAGCGAGGAAGTGGGAAACCCCGTTTATCCGCCGGCAAGGAGAATTTTAAATAGTCGTGGTATTGACTGCTCTTTCAAGCGAGCAAGGAAGATAAAGGACGCCGATTACGAAAATTTCGATTATATAATTTGCATGGACAAAATGAACGAAATGGCACTTAAAAGTTTTTTTTACGGCGACAAGCATAACAAGGTTTTCAAAATGCTCGATTTTACCGACAACCCGAGGGAAGTTGCCGATCCTTGGTATACGGGGGATTTCGATAAAACGTATAACGACATCATGGAAGGTATAAACGGATTTTACGGGTATTTGAAAAATAATTGTAAGAAGTTTATAAAAAATTGACATCTATAACAAAAAATGCTATATTTGTAAAAAAATACGGAGGAGGTTATAAAAATGGCTTTAACCAAAAAACAAAAAGAATTAGACATTGTTAAATGGGAAAAGAGTATCGCTATGGGCGCTGACGCATGCGGAACTTTCGATTACTGCAAAAATTGCGATAAAAATCTTGAAAACCCCTGCGACAAAGCCTACAAAAAGACTATCAAACCCGCTACGGCAAAACAAGCGACCGCTAAAAAAACCGCAGCAAAAAAAGCAACGAAGTAAAGTGTTGCGTAGGGGCTGCCTTGTGGCAGTATCGTAGGGCCTATGCGGCCTGAAAAGTATAATGATAAGTGTTTTGACCTGAATTTTTTTGACTGACAGGGCAATGATGATAAAAAAAGTCCGTGGCAATTTGCCACGGACTTTTAATGTTATCTACTTTTAATGCTATCTACTTAAATTATTTACCTAAAAGCGCTTTTGCTTTTGCAACGACGTTTTCTACGGTGAAACCGAATTTAACGAAAAGTTGTTTAGCGGGTGCGGATGCGCCGAAGGTATCCATGCCGATTATATCCCCGTCAAGACCGACGTATTTATACCAAGGCATTTTTGCGCCTGCTTCAACCGCAAGTCTTGCTCTAACCGATTTGGGGAATACGCTTTCCTTGTATTTATCGGGTTGAGCGTCGAAAATTTCCATACACGGCATTGAAACAACCCTTGCGTCGATGCCTTCCTTTTTGAGTTCGTCTTTTGCAAGAACGAGAAGGCTTACTTCGCTACCCGAACCCGTTAAAATAACGTCGGGGACTTTCTTGTCGGAGTCGGCAAGGATGTAGCCGCCTTTAAGCGCAGCCTTTCCCGTACCGTTAAGCATAGGAATAGTTTGACGTGAAAGGAACAATCCCGAAGGAACTTTGCCCGTGAGTGCCGAAATCCAAGCGGCGGCCGCTTCTCTGCCGTCAGCGGGACGGAAGGTGTTGAAGTTTGGCATTGCACGGAGCGTTGCAAGTTGTTCTATCGGTTGGTGAGTAGGACCGTCTTCGCCGACGCCGATGGAGTCGTGAGTTAAAATGTAGGTGACGGGAAGTTCCATTATCGCCGACATACGCATAGCGTTTTTCATATAGTCGGAGAATACCGCAAACGTTGCGCAGTAGGGGATAAGTCCGCCGTGGAGATACATGCCGTTAGCGATTGCCGCCATAGCGTGTTCCCTGATGCCGAAGTGCATGTTCGAGCCCGTCTTATCGTTCGGGAGATAGTCGCCGCGACCTTTCATAACCGACTTGTTAGCAGGGCCAAGGTCTGCGCTGCCGCCGATAAGGTTAGGAACGTATTTCGCAATTTTGTTGAGAACGGTTGCGCCGTAACCCCTTCCTGCGTCGTCCTTTTCAAAATTCCAGAGTTCGTCGATATCTTCAAGCTTGGGCATTTCCTTTTTCTTCCAAGCGATATATTCTTTCGCAAGTTCGGGATATTTTTCGGAATATGCTTTGAAAAGTTCTTTCCACGCCTTTTGGGCACGGCGGCCTTTGTTTGCGAACTTTTTACAATGTTTAAATACTTCTTCGGGAACTTCAAACGGCGCGTAATCGTAACCTAAATTTTTCTTTAACGTAGCGACGCCTTCTTCGCCGAGCGGAGAACCGTGGCAACTTGCGTTTCCGACGAGGTGCGAACCGTATCCGATTTGCGACTTAATAACGATGAGCGAAGGTTTTTGCTTTTCCGCTTTCGCTTTTTTAATCGCTCTGTTTAATGCGTTCAAATCGTTAGCGTCGTTAACTTTAATGACCTGCCAACCCATTGCTTCGTGACGTTTGCCGACGTCTTCGGTAAAGGTAATGTCGGTGTTGCCTTCGATGGTTATATCGTTATCGTCGTATAAAACGATAAGTTTTCCGAGTTTAAGCGAGCCTGCGAGCGACGCCGCTTCGTTTTCAATACCTTCCTGCATACAACCGTCGCCGCAAAGCGCGATGGTGTAGTGATCAACGATGGGGAAACCTTTTCTGTTGAATTTATTTGCAAGATAATCTTCCGCAATAGCCATACCGACGGCGTTTGCAATACCTTGACCTAACGGGCCGGTACTCGTTTCAACGCCGGGGCATACGCCGTATTCGGGGTGACCTGCGGTAATCGAGCCGAGTTGACGGAAGTTCATGATGTCTTCTTTTTTAAGACCGAATCCGAAAAGATAGTAAAGCGAGTAGTCGAGCATTGAACCGTGTCCCGCCGAAAGAACGAATCTGTCGCGGTTATCGAACTTGGTATCTTTCGGGTTGAAAGTCATGTTGGTAAACGCCGCGTAGCCGATGGGCGCCGCGCCGAGCGGAAGACCGGGGTGACCGGAATTAGCCTTTTGAATGGCTTCCGCCGAAAGTACGCGGATAGCGTTTACAGTAAGTTGTTTAACGTCGTTCATATTTTCCTCCTTGAACGTTTTGTCTTTTCTTTTACGGCGTCAGCCGCCATTTAGTATTATAAAGCAAGCATACCGCTTTTTCAAGGGATTTTAATCAAATACTTTAAAAAAACTTGTTAAAAATAAGCGATTATGTTATAATCGTTTTAGATTTATAATCCGCCACTATGCGGAATTTTACGGAGAAATTATGGACGACAAACAATTTGTAAAAGAGATAGCGAACATCGACGAAAATTTTGCGGGCTGGTACACCGACGTAGTGACTAAAACAGAACTCGTTGACTACGGCCCCGTTAAAGGTACAATGGTAATCCGTCCGTACGGATACGCTATTTGGGAAAATATTCAAAAAGAACTCGACGCAAGGTTTAAGGCGGCAGGCTCGCAAAACGCATACTTTCCGCTACTTATTCCTATGAGTTATTTTACAAAGGAAGCGGAACACGTCGAAGGTTTTGCCCCCGAAGTCGCCGTGGTGACTCATGCAGGCGGCGCAAAACTCGAAGAGCCGCTCGCAATTCGTCCGACAAGCGAAACGATAATCGGTACAATGTACGCAAAGTGGATTCAGTCTTATAGGGATTTACCCGTAATTATGAATCAATGGTGCAACGTTATGCGTTGGGAAAAAACCACGAGACCGTTTTTAAGGACGAGTGAGTTTTTGTGGCAGGAAGGTCACACCGTTCACGCCACCGAAGAAGAAGCCATGGAAGAAACGCTTAAAATGCTTAACGTTTACAAGGAATTTGCCGAAAACGTCCTTGCTATTCCCGTGCTTACCGGAAGGAAAACCGAAAAGGAAAAATTTGCCGGTGCGCTTGCAACCTTCGGTATGGAAGCGATGATGAAGGACGGTAAAAGTTTGCAGGCGGGGACTTCGCACTACATGGGGCAGAACTTTGCAAAGTCGTTTGAAATCAAGTATCTTGACAAGGACGGCACGCTTAAATACGGTTATACGACCAGTTGGGGTGTATCTACAAGGCTTATCGGCGCAATAATAATGGCGCACGGTGACGAACGCGGACTTGTTTTGCCGCCAAAAGTCGCACCCATACAAGTTATTATTATTCCCGTTGCGGCGCATAAAGGCGGCGTAAACGAAAAGGCGGACGAAATTGAAAATCTTCTTAAAGAACAAGGCTTTAAGGTAAAGACCGATAAACGCGACATGACGCCCGGAAGGAAGTTTAACGAGTGGGAAATGAAAGGCGTACCCGTACGTATCGAAATAGGTCCGCGCGACATTGAAAACGGAGTCGCTATGGTCTGCCGTAGGGATACCTTTGAAAAAACGACGGTTAAACTTACCGAACTTTGCGAAACCGTTAAAACCTTACTTGATGAAATCCAAAATAACATGTTAAGTAAGGCTAAAATCGCAAGGGACAGCCATATAGTAGAAGCGGACAGCCTTGACGGAATACTTAAAGGCGTTGACGGACAAAATTTCGTAAAAGCGGGTTGGTGCGGCTGCCGTGAGTGTGAGGATAAAATCAAAGAATATGCACAGGCTACCGCAAGAATAATCGATTCCGACGCAAAAGAAGGCGAAGTTTGCGCTGTGTGCGGCAAACCCGCAAAACATAAAGTTATTTTTGCAAGGGCGTACTGATTTTAGCCTTTTCAGAATATAATATCGGAGGGAAATATGCTTTATTACGTAACCGAAAATAATATAACCGAAATATCACGCTCGCTCGTTATAGCCATTGCGGTTATCGCACTTGCTGTGGTCGTGGGTTTTTACGTGTTAAGGGGGTTAGGCTTATACAAACTCGCCAAAAGGCACAACGTCAAACTTGCAATTCTTGCATGGTTTCCTTTTACGTGGATTTACGTCGCTGCGCTCCTTTTAGGCGAAGTAGCCATGTTCGGCAGGCGTTTTGCTAAATTCGCCCTGACGGTGTTTATTGTTTTTTCCATTGCGGAAGTGTTTTATCTTACAATCAACCTTTTGGAATATATTCCGGTGATAGGTTTTTACCTTCAAAAAGGGGACGTATATATCGCTTACAGGTCGTCGCTGCTTAACTTCTGTAATTACAGAATAGGCACGTCTGTCGGTTATATCGGCTGTGACGGAATTTTAACTCCGTACTCGCAAAACTTTGTAAAAGCGTTGCAGGTTTTCGTTTACGTTGCAAGCGCGTTTAATATCGTTTCTCTCGTTTTGCAAGTGACGGTTTACAGCAACTTTTTCAGAAGTTTTTTACCCAACCACTACTTTATCGCAACCATTTTTTCGATATTCGGGTTCTTCGGTCCGTTTGCGTTTGCGGTAAGGAATAACAACAGGGTAAACTACGCCGAATATATGCGTGCAAGGTATGCGGCTTTTTACGGTGCGGGACGCGGTTTCGGCGAAGGAAACGGCGGTGCGTCGCAGCAAGATCCCGGCGATCCGTTCGAGCAGCCGTCTAATGAAAATAAGGAAAAAAGCGAAGAAGGAGAAAACGACGATCCCTTCGGAGAATTCAGCGATAAAAAATAAAGGTTTAACTATGTCTGAAAACATTGCGGCGATTTCAACGGGAGCGGCGGCGGCAGGCGTTGCGGTTATAAGAATAAGCGGCGACAGTCCGCTTGAAATTGCCCAAAAGGTATTTAAACCGGTCGGTAAAACCGCGGTAAAGGATTTTACGCCCAACGTAATGTACGTAGGCGAAATTGACTGCGGCGATTTTTGCGACTTCGGTATGTGCGTTTACTTTAAAGCACCCAAAAGTTTTACCGGGGAAGATACGGTAGAACTTCACACGCACGGGGGATTTGCCATCACACAGGGCGCACTCAAAAAAATTCTTGAAAGCGGCGCAAGGCTTGCCACAAACGGCGAGTTTACCAAGCGCGCTTTTTTAAACGGAAAACTTACTCTTTCGTCTGCGGAAGGGTTAATCACTATGATAAACGGCGAATCGGTAGCGCAGGCAAAGGCGGGGTATTCGCTTTACCGTGAAAAACTTGCCCAAAAGGTAAAGGAAATGCAAGGCGAACTTACCGACGCACTCTCTGAAATCGACGCCGATATGGACTTTCCCGAGGAAGGGCTTACTTTTTCGGCGAGGGAAAAGGTTAAGGACGCGCTTAAATCAACCGCGCAAAAACTTGAAGAAGCCTTATCTACTTACCGTACGGGCAGAAAGATGGTAAACGGCGTAAAAGTGGGCATTTGCGGAAAGCCCAACACGGGCAAAAGTTCGCTTTTGAATTCTCTTTTATCTTATGAAAAGGCAATAGTTTCAAACGTTCCCGGCACTACCCGCGACGTGGTTGAAGGTGTGCTTTACATAAACGGCGTTCGCTTTAACTTTTCGGATACCGCAGGAATCAGGGGAACGGACGACGCAGTTGAACAGGTTGGCGTAAACCTTTCAAAAAAAGTTCTTGAAGAAAGCGACATTATTATTTTCGTTTTGGACGGAACGGATATAGGATCGGCTGACGACGACATTTACAACGTAATAAAGGACAAAAACGTTATCGTTGTTGAAAACAAGTGCGATATGCCTATAAAAAAGGACGATAGGGCTGAACTTTTCGTCTCTGCAAAAACGGGTGAAAACGTCGATAAGTTAAAAACGCTTATCTACGACAGGACGATAGGTTCGGGCGTTGACGTAAACGGCGACTTTATTTGTGAAGAGCGCCATTATAACGCTATGAAAACCGCACTTTGTTCTTTAAGTTCTGCAATAAATTCGGCGGATAGCGTTTCGCTGGACGTTCTTTCAATCGACGTAAAGGCGGCGTGGGACGCTTTGGGCGAAATAACGGGCGTCACCGCTACCGAAGAAATAATAAACAATATATTCTCAAAATTTTGCGTAGGTAAATAATGGAAATCTGGCAAGCGATAGTTTTAGGTTTTGTTCAGGGCTTTACGGAGTTTTTACCCGTATCGTCAAGCGGGCATCTTATTTTAATGGAACATTGGTTCGGCATAAATGAAGGTGCTATTTTTTACAGCGTAATGTTGCATATCGGTACGCTTATTCCGGTAATCGTGGTTTTGTGGAAACAGATTATAGGACTTTTCAAAAAACCTTTCAGCAAACTTTTATACCTTATTTTAGCGACGATACCTGCCGGCGTAGTGGGGCTTATAATTCACTTTACGGTTGATTTAGACGCGCTTTTTGCGGAAAAAATTTGGCTTATCGGCATAACGTTTTTGCTTACGGCGGGCGAACTTTTATTTACCGAAATTTTCTCGAAGAAAAAAGAACTCGCTTGCGGGATAGGTATAAAACAGTCGCTTTTTATGGGCGCAGGGCAAGCGCTCGGCGTAGTTCCGGGACTTTCGAGAAGCGGAACGACTATTACCTTCGGTACGCTTGCTAAAACCGAAAAAAGCGAAAACGCGTCTTTTACTTTTTTGATGAGTATTCCCATAATCGTGGCGGCGGCGCTACTTGAAGGATATCAGGTAGTGAAAGGCGGCGTGGGAAGTATTGCGGTGCTTCCTTTGCTTTTAGGTATGCTTACGTCGGCGATTTGCGGATACGTCGCAATTAAATTTATGTTTGCCGTAATCAAAAAGGCAAATTACAAGTGGTTTTCGCTCTATCTCGTTTTGATTTCAACGGCGACGTTTATTACTTACGCTGTCGGCGTGTAAATGAAAGTATCGGCTTTTGCCGACGAAATAAAAGAAAAATAATTTAAGGAGAACAGGACAAATGAAAAAATTCTTCGGTGAATTTAAGACCTTCATTACGCGTGGAAACGTAATGGATATGGCAGTAGGCGTTATCATCGGCGGTGCTTTTTCCGCAATCGTGACGGCACTCACCAACCACATTTTAATGCCTATCATCAACTGGATTTTGCTTTTGATTACGGGGGGCAGCGGACTTGACGCTATTTACACCTACCTTAAAAAAGTTGAAATCGTAGAAGGCGGCGAAACGGTTATTGACCTTGCTAACTCGATTTACATCGACTGGGGTGCGTTCATTACCGCAATCATTAACTTTATTCTTATCGCACTCGTGCTTTTCTTAATTATCAAAACGATAAATAAGGTTGCCGAAGCAAATAAGAAACTTAAAGAAGGCGCAACGAAAGGCAAACTTAGTAAGGAAGATAAAAAGGAATTAAAGGAAAAGGGAATTAACCTTAAAGATAAGGAAAAGGTAGCGGCTTACTTTGCCGAAAAGAAAGCGGCTGAAGACGCGGCAAAAGCCGAAGCGGAAGCAAAAGCAAAGGCGGAAGCGGAAGAAGCGCAAAAACACACTACCGAAGGTCTTTTGGAACAAATCAAAGCGCTCCTTGAAAAACAGGGTAAATAATTAAAAAGAAAAAAGAAAACGGCTGTTAATACAGCCGTTTTTAATTGTGTAAACAATAAACCCCCAGATAGTCTGGGGGTGCAGTAAAGGTTAACCGTTGAGAAAATTCCTCCGTTTGTGTATAATCAAAGTTGCGACCTGCCAGAAGCAACAAAGGAA
>JAXFZW010000037.1:0-7184 GCA_034184645.1 Clostridia bacterium
AGGGTGTTAAAATACCGCTTACAAGAACTTACCGACATTTACGTTCGCTTTCATAAGGAAGCAAAGGAAAACCCTTCGCTTGAAGATGAGGCAAGGCATTATTTTAAGCTTATCGAAACGGGCGATAAAGAGAGCGTCGAACTTTTTGAACTTTTCAAAAAAATCACGCTTGAAGAAGTTGAAAAAATTTATCAAATGCTAAACGTTAAATTTGACTCGTATGCAGGCGAAAGTTTTTACAATGACAAAATGCAACCGGTAATTGACGAACTTAACGAAAAGGGGTTGCTCGTAGAATCTGACGGCGCAAAAATCGTCGATTTAAGCGATTACGGGATGTCGCCGTGTCTTATATTGAAATCGGACGGTTCAACTCTTTATGCAACTCGTGATTTGGCGGCGGCGGAATACAGGAAAAAAACGTACGATTTTTATAAATGCCTGTACGTTGTTGCTTATCAACAAAACTTACACTTCAAACAAATTTTCAAGGTTCTTGAATTGTTGGGTAAGCCTTGGGCAAAAGATTTGGTACACGTTTCCTACGGAATGGTGTCGCTGGAAAGCGGCTCGATGAGTACAAGGGAAGGCAACGTCGTTTGGCTTAAAGACGTGCTTGACAAAACCATTGAAAAGGCAGAAAAGGTTATCGAGGAAAAGAATCCTAATATTCCCGACAAAAAGGGAACTGCAAGAAAAGTCGGAACGGGTGCTGTTATTTTCAGCGCACTTTCCAACAATAAAATAAAAGATATTGTTTTTTCATACGATAGGGTATTGTCGTTTGAAGGCGAAACTTGTCCGTATCTTCAATACACGGTGGCAAGATGCAATAGTGTTTTATAAAAAGTGGGCGACGCGGGTAAATATAATTTACTTTCAATGAACGAAGAAGAATACGCGGTAATTGCCGAACTCGGTAAATTCCCCGATCAGGTAAAGGCGGCGGCTGAAAAGTACGAACCGTCAATAATAACCCGTTATGCGCTCGATCTGGCGGCGGCCTACAATAAATTTTATATCGCTCATAAAATTTCGGTCGAAGATGAAAACGTTAAAAACTTCCGCCTGTCTATAACAAAATGTGTAAAAACGGTTTTAACTAACGCTTTAACGCTTTTAGGTATTGAAACCGTTGAACAAATGTAATTTATGAAAAAATTAGTTATTTTCGATCTTGACGGAACGCTTCTTGATACAGTTCCCGATATAACAGATAACATTAACGGTATGCTTTTGCATTTCGGATATGAAACGCTTTCCGAAAAGCAGGTGGCGTCGCTCGTAGGTTCGGGTGCAAAAAAACTTGTGACCGATTGTATTGCCGTCAGCGTGAAAAAACCGCTTACCGAAGAAGAACTTTCCGAACGGCTATCATACTATAACGGTAATTATACTTCTTCAAGCAGCCCCAAAACAAAGCCGTTTGACGGAATAGGTAAAGTTCTTACCGATTTAAAAAAGGACGGTTTCCTTATAGCGATAATGACAAATAAACCGCAGGAAACGACTGACAGAGTAGTAAAAGAACATTTGTCCGAGTTTTCGTTTGACAAAATAGTCGGCGGTAGCGGAAAAGTTAAATGTAAACCCGATAAAACCGCAACCGTAAACTTACTTAACGAACTCGGTGTGTCGCCTGAAAATGCATTTTTTGTAGGTGACGGAGAAACGGACGTGCTTACGGCAATAAATACCGGAACTTTCGGTATTTCCGTTCTTTGGGGATACCGTAGCAAAATTCAACTTGAAAAAGCAGGTGCAAAAGTTTTTGCAAGTACGCCCGAAGAACTTTATTCTATAATAAAAAATGGTTGATAAGACATTTAAGGTTGCGATTATCGGCGGCGGAGCGTCCGGACTTTTTTGCGCAATAGAACTTTTGCGTGGTAAAGACGCAATTTCGCCAAATCAAATCGTAATAATTGAGAAAAACGATAGGGTCGGTAAAAAACTCCTTGCGACAGGCAACGGAAGGTGTAACCTGACCAACGCTAATATAAACGAAACGCATTATCACGGCGATAAGCGTTTTATTTCGTCGTTTATTAAAAATTATCAATCAGTTAATTTAAACGATTATTTTAAGTCTGTCGGTATTTATACCGTAGAAGAAAATGAAGGTAAAATTTATCCGCTTTCAAAACAAGCGTCTTCCGTTTTAGATCAAATCAGGTCGTTTTTACCTGAAAATACGGTTTTGACAAAAACTTCTTTTGCAGTTGAAAAAATTTCGTTTCAAAACGGAGTTTTCGTCATTGAAAGTAAAAACGAAAAAATTAAAGCATATAAGCTTGTTTTTGCTTGCGGGGGAAAGTCGGGCGAAGGCTTCATGACGGACGGCTCGGCATATAGTCTTTTAGATCGTTTCGGTCATAACGTCAATAAACTTTCTCCTTCGATCGTACAAATTAAAACGGAAAGGGAAAAAATAAAAGGACTTAAAAACATAAGAGAGAACGTTCGTGTTTCCCTTATTAAAAACGGCAAAAAGCAATCGGAATATGCGGGCGACGTTATTTTTACCGATTACGGCGTTTCCGGTAATGCGATTTTTGCGATTTCATCATATCTTTCAGGCGGAAACGAAGTCTTGAATTTTGAGTTCTTGCCCGAGTTGACAATTCAAAACGTTGCGGATATTATTTCAAAGCGAAAAGGCATGCCGTTTATTAAGGAAAACGGTGAGTTTGTCGGGCTGGTAAACAAGCGGGTAGGTTATGCCGTTCAAAAAACCGCAGTTTCGAGAGATCCCGAAGAACTCGCTTACGCCCTTAAACATTTTACTTTAAAAGTTGAAGGTACGGCAGGTTTTGCTCTCTCCCAGGTGACAAAGGGAGGCTTTCCGTCTGATAAAATCGACGCCGACACGTATGAAAGTAAAAACCAAAAAGGACTTTTCGTTGTGGGCGAAGCGCTTGACGTTGACGGTGATTGCGGCGGTTTTAACTTAACGTTTGCTTTTGTAAGCGGCATTTGCGCAGCGCGTAAAATCAAATCGGATTTCTAACAAAAATCATTTATTTTATTCAAAATTACTTAAAAATCTTAACAAAACGCATCGTTTATGGTATTATAATAATATCGTAAGTTTTTTTGTGCGATTTCATTTTTTTCAGTTTCAAACAATTTCAAATTTCAGGAGTATTTTTATGACAAGGTTTATCGAATTTACGGAAGCGTTGCTCGTAAAACAACATTTGTCCGTTTTGCGTGAAATCGGCAGAGTTATAGGCGTTAAAGCCCCTGCCGGCAAAAAAAAGGAAGTTCTTATCGAGGAGATAATTGCCATCCAGAAAGGCGAGCTGACGCCCGAAGAACAGAGTAAACGAGGCGCTCCCCCCAAAATGACTATTGATATTTCGCAATTTATTATAGACGGGAAGGAAGATCCGAATGAAAAAATCGGTATTTATTCGGGTAAAACGATTGCGGCCGTCGAAGATAGCGGCGTCGCCGTAAAAGAAGAGAAGAAAGAAAAAGAAGAAATCGAAGAAGAAGCGATAATCGTTGAAGGCGTTTTGGAACAGCACTCGTCGGGATATGGGTTTTTAAGAGTTAATAATTATGAAAACTCGCATGAAGACGCATACGTTTCCATTCAAAATATAAAAAAGTTTAATCTTCGTCGAGGCGATTTGGTAAAAGGTTTTGCAAGGCACGTACAAAACGTTTCGTCTGCAGCCCTTTACGACGTGGTCGCCATAAACGGAATGTCACCGGAACGCTTTTTAAGGAGAAAGAATTTCGACGATTTAATACCTTATTATCCTACCGAAAGAATAAAACTCGAAACTCCTGACAGCAACGACATCGCTATACGCTGTATAGATTTGTTTGCACCGCTAGGAAAAGGACAAAGGGGACTTATCGTTGCGCCGCCTAAAACGGGGAAAACTACTCTTCTTAAAAAAATAGCGCAATCGATTGAGAAAAATCACCCCGAAATTAAACTTATTATTTTACTTATTGACGAACGTCCCGAAGAAGTGACTGACATAAAGCGCAGCGTAAATGCGGAAGTCGTTTTTTCAACTTTTGACGAAAATGCCGAACACCACGTCAGAGCCGCCGAACTTGTAATAAACAGAGCAAAAAGGCTTGTTGAAGTAGGTGCCGACGTAGTTATTTTAATGGATTCGATAACTCGCCTTGCAAGGGCGTACAACAATACGGTTGAATCATCAGGTAAAATTCTATCGGGCGGACTTGATCCTTCCGCACTTTTAGGACCTAAACGTTTTTTCGGTGCTGCAAGGAATATCGAAGACGGCGGAAGCCTAACCATACTTTCGACTGCGCTTATCGACACCGGAAGTCGTATGGATGACGTTATCTTTGAAGAATTTAAAGGCACGGGTAATATGGAAATTCATCTATCGCGTGAACTTTCCGAAAAACGGATTTTCCCTGCGATAGATCTTTATAAATCCGGTACACGTAAGGAAGAACTTTTGCTAACCGAAAAGGAACTTTCTACTGTTTATAAACTTCGTAAAATTCTTGCGGACTCCGAAGACGCAACGGATAGTCTTTTGGAAATGCTTAAAAAAAGCAAAAGCAACGACGATTTAATGAATAAACTTGACACATGGCTGAAACTTTACGAAAAGTAAAAGAAAAATCGGGAAGAAACAAAACGATTGACTTTCCGATTGAAAACGCAGACGAATATTTGAAAAAAACGGTAAAAATTTCCGACGTTGAAAAAGTAGAATTTAATTCGGTTGTCGTCGGGGATGCTTTTATGTGTCTTGAAAAAATAGCCGACGGTTCAGTTGACCTTTTAATCGTCGATCCGCCGTATAATCTCGAAAAGGATTTTCACGGTAATTCTTTCAGAAAAATGTCCGACGAAGATTATCTGGTATACACGGAAAAATGGATTGATGCCGTTTATCCTAAACTTAAAAGAACTGCAAGTGTTTACGTTTGCTGCGATTGGAAGTGTTCGGCGGCGATATATTATGCGCTGTGCAAAAAGTTTACCGTACGCAATCGTATAACGTGGCAGCGTGAAAAAGGAAGGGGAAGTAAGGATAACTGGAAAAACTCAATGGAAGACGTTTACTACGCAACTGTCAGCGATGAGTTTAAGTTTAATCTTTCCGCAGTTAAGCAAAGAAAAAAAGTTCTTGCACCATACCGTGAAAACGGCGTGCCAAAGGATTGGGAAGAAGTCGGCGGTGAAAGATACCGTCTTACTTGTCCGTCAAATTTTTGGGACGATATTTCCGTTCCTTACTGGTCTATGGCGGAAAATACCGCGCATCCGACGCAAAAACCCGAAAAACTTATTGCGAAAATTATACTCGCAAGTTCTGATGCCGGAGATTTGATTTTAGATCCTTTTGCCGGTAGCGGAACGACAGGTGTAGTCGCAAAAAAACTCGGGCGTCATTATATTCTTTCGGAGCAAAATCCTTTATATTGCGCGTGGGCGGTAAAAAGGCTTGAACTTGCCGAAAAAGATAAATCCGTGCAAGGCTACGAAAACGGAATTTTTTTTGAAAGAAATTACCGCAAGTAGTAAAAAGACATTAAAAATCATACGATTTTGTAAAATTATAAAAACTCGGGAAATTTTAAATTTTTCGGGTTTTTTAAATTTTATTTAAATGTTTTATCCGTATTATATCGGTAACAAAGGTTAAAGGAGACTGAAAATGAAAAAACTAATTACTTTACTATTATCGCTTTTAATGGCGTTTTCATTATGTTTTACGGCAGCATGTTCGGATAACGACGCAAACACCGCGGATTTTGTGGTAGGGTCGGCAAAAGACGCCGACGATGATTATTCGTCAAACGAAGGCGATACGGAAGTTGATACGGGTAACAACGATGATGCGGTAACCGTTGACGATAGTGACGGTTATACAGTATATACCATAACGACAGCGGGAACTTATACGTTTTCAAATACTCTTTACGGTAGAATAGTAGTCGATGCAGGTGAGGACGACGAAGTTATAATAGTTCTTGACGGTTGTACGATAAACAGTACGGATAATTCATGTATTTTTGCCGTAAATGCGGACAACGTTAAGGTTAAAGCGCAGTCCGGAACATACAATCAACTTAACGATAACCGCTCGGCAAAAACCGTTGAGGTTGCCGATCAGGGCGAAGGGGCTATATCCGCTAAATGCGATTTAAGCATAGTCGGTCAAGGTTCGCTCACGGTAAACGCTAATTACAACAACGGTATCCATACGACAAAAGATTTGAAAATTAAAAACGCAACCGTAAAAGTGACTGCGCCAAACAACGCAATAAAGGGAAAAGACAACGTAAATATTTTATCAGGAAACTTGATTGCCATTTCAACTATGGGGGACGGGATGAAAACCGAAAACACCGATATTTCAAGTAAAGGTAATCAGCGCGGTTCAATAACAATAACCGGCGGCACTGTAAACATTTATGCGGCGGGCGACGGTATTCAGGCGGCATATAATTTCGTTATGGAAGACGACGGTGACAGTACGATAGCCGAACCAACCGTTGAAATTTTTACAGGAAGTTACAGTAATTACACTGCATCGTCGGCAGCCACCGATTCATATAAGGGAATCAAAGTGGAAAACGAACTAGGTATTGCTTGCGGCAACATTATTTTACACACGTATGACGACGGTTTACACGCCAACTACGGAACAGCATTTGAAAACGGCAGCACCGGTTTAGGTAAAATAACGATTTCCGGCGGTACGATTACCGACAACGTTTACAGTCCGTCGACGTCAGCCGGTAACGGTGGCGGAATGGGTTGGGGCGGACAACAAACCGTCACAGGTGCCGACGGAATACATTCCGACAATACTTTAACTATTTCGGGCGGAACGGTAAAAATTCAAAGTGCTTACGAAGGTTTGGAAGCGAACCATATAATTATTTCGGGCGGAACGACTTATGTTTATGCGACAGACGACGGTATAAACGCCTCTAAGAAAATAAATCAAACGCCTTCCATAGTCGTAAGCGGAGGTTACCTTGACGTTACCGTGTCGAGTGGTGACGTTGACGGAATAGACAGTAACGGATCTTATACTCAATCGGGCGGTATAGTTATAACCCGTGGGCAGCCGGGTGGCGCAGACGGTAATATGGCTGCGCTTGATTGCGACGGAACGGCAACTTTTACGGGCGGAACGCTAATCGCTTTCGGTGGTATAGGAGCC
>JAXFZW010000038.1:0-9379 GCA_034184645.1 Clostridia bacterium
CAAGATCAAGAATCTATTTCGTAGAACGATAATTTCGCTCCAACTTATAAACCTTTGCGCCACGATAAATCCTGTCAAAGTTTAGAATATTTTCTATTTTCGCACCGCGCCAACCGTAAATACTTTGGTCATCGTCGCCTACAACAAAAATATTCCCATTTGCGACAGCAAGTCTTTCGGCAATAATAAACTGAACCTTATTAGTGTCCTGAAACTCGTCGATATGTACGTATCTGAATTTGCGAGAATAATAATACGCAACTTCGGGATGAGTCGAAAACAAAATATACGTCTTATAAAGTAAATCGTCAAAATCAAGACAATTATTGTGCGCAAGTGTTTCTTCATAACGCTTGTAAACGGCGTATATCTCGTCGATAAATCTTAAATCCTGATGTGCTTGTTTGTATTCATCAGGCGACAAACACTCGTTTTTAGCATATGAAATATGATTTTTTGCGTTTTTCAGCAACTTGTCCGGGCTTATGTTAAGTTCTTCAAATACCCTTTTTAACGCCTTATCTTTATCGGTTTCGTCATAAATCGTAAAATTTTTGTCGTAACCTATTTTATCGATATCACGACGAAGAATTTTTACACACATGCTGTGTATCGTAGAAACCCACATACCGCCGACGTCCCCTAAAATATCGGTAAGACGCTTTTTCATTTCGTCTGCGGCTTTATTAGTAAAAGTTATTGCTAAAATCTCTGACGGAGAAACACCTTTTTTTGCAACGAGATAAGCAATTCTGCTCGTTAAAACTCTCGTTTTTCCGCTTCCCGCACCTGCAATAACCAAAACCGCACCCTCTGTATCGAGCACAGGTTTAATCTGTTCTTCATTTAGACCGTTAATAATTTCATCTATGTTTTTCATCTATTTTATTTTACCATACGCCTGTTTTATTTTCAAGTTAAATAAACCTTTAATGAGAGTATTTTAATGCTTAATAATTGTATTTTTTTTGCATTCATGTTATTATATAAACATGAGTAAGAAAAGTAAAATTCAAGGCAAAACGGTTATCATTTCAGGTGCGTCGGGCGGCATAGGTTTTAACGTAACCAAAAGGCTGATTGAAAAATATGACTGTAAAATAATCGGAATCGCAAGAAACGAAGAAAAAATTAAAAAAGCAATCGAGACGCTTGGCGATAAAAAATCAAATTTTACTTATCGCTTGTTTGACGTTCGAGAAAAAGAAAACTGGATTAAATTTTCGGAAGATCTTAAAAATGAAGGCATTAAACCAGATATTTTAATAAATAATGCCGGATTTATGCTTCCATTTACCAAGATAGAAAATATTTCGTTTGACGAAGTGGACGAAATCGTTAAAACAAACTTTACGTCTTACGTTTACTCAATCAAATCACTTTTGCCGTTAATTAACGATTCCGAGTACCCTGCCGTAATAAACGTTGCAAGTGCGGCAGGTCTTTTCCCTGTTGTCGGCGAAAGTATGTATTGTGCGACAAAATACGCCGTTAGAGGATTAACTCAAACTCTTGCAGTAGACTATAAAAAGAAAATATACTTTGGCGGCGTATATCCCGGATTTATCAAAACTGACCTTTTTGACAGAATGGGCGTAAAAAAAGAAGAAAAAAATCTTGTTGACAAGTTTACAATGCCGGTCGATAAGGCGGCAAAAAAGATTGTTAAAGGCATTTACAAGCGAAAGAAAAACATTGTAATCGGTTATGACGGAAAACTACTAAACTTTTTGGGTAAGTTTTTCCCTAAAACGGGAGCAAGACTTGTTGCCTTTGTTTTAAGAAAATCAAAACTAAAACTATTCGACGGAGTTTTTAAGTAAAAATTTAAAATAAAAAACGCGACATAATTGTCGCGTTTTTATTTATTTATTTTTCTAAAATAATGCTGCCGCGCCGATAATACCTGCATCGTTACCGAGTTTAGCGCAAACAATTTCAGGTTTCGGTGTGCCTTTATAGCCGTAATCAAATTTTTCGCAATAATTCTTTATCTTATTTATCAGATAGTCGCCCTGTCCGCTTATTCCGCCACCCAAAAGGAAGGCTTCGGGTCTGAAAATATTTACCATACTCATTATGCTTTCGGATAAATACTTAACGTAATTATCTACTACTAATAAAGCGGTTTTATCACCTTTTTTGGCGGCTTCAAAAGACGTTCTTCCGTCAACTTTATCAATATCGCCTGCTAAATTCCACATCAAACTGCTTTTATCCGTCATCATCGCTTCTTTAGTTTGAGCAATAAGTGCCGTTGCCGAAGCGTATCTTTCAATACAGCCCTTTCTTCCGCACGTACAAGGCAACCCGTCCAAAACAAGCGTTACGTGACCTAATTCCGTTCCTTTACCGAACTTACCTTCAAGCATTTTACCGTCTTCGATATAAGCACCGCCAACACCTGTTCCGAGCGTAAACATTACGCATGATTTATAATTTTTAGCAGCGCCAAACTTGTATTCGGCAAGAGCCGCAGCGTTTGCGTCGTTTGTTATTTTTACGTCACAACCCAAACGATTTTTTAATATTTCAACTATATTAACGTTTTCCCAGTTTAGATTCGGTAAAACTTCAATTACACCTGACTCCGAATTTACAGCTCCGGGACAGCCGACGCCGACGCCTTTAATGTCAGTAATAAAAATATTTTGCTTTTTAAGCAAAATATTTATAAGGTTAATTAAATTTTCAATATCTTTTTTGGCATTTCTTTCACAAATGACGGTTTCTTTACAAAGAATTTCTCCTTTATCGTTAACGATACCGCATTTAATACTCATTCCGCCTATGTCAACGCCTATACTGAATTGCTTCATTGTCTTTGCTCTATCATCGACTTTACTTTCATAAGTCTTGTTCTGCTGCTACGTTCGTTTTCTTCAAGCTTCATCGTTATGTACTTAATCGTTTCTTCAAGGTTAGGTATCATAACGTATTCAAGAGCGTTGACGCGACGTTTACCTTTTTCAATTTCGTCGGCAAGCATTGCGGTGCTTTTTTCGATTTCCGCAAGTTTTACAAGCTTAAATAAGACCTTACCGACAAGCTCGACAGATTTATCCGCCTCACTTGTCACGTCAACAAATGAGTAAGGAAACTTGTTTGCCGAACGGTTTTCGGAAAGATCAAGTTTTGGGACGGCGACGCTCATTATGTTGTTGGTTGCACATTCAAGTTCAACAGAGACAGACGGCATAGCGAAAGCGAGTTCAATGTCAGCCCTGCTCATTAAACTTCTGGCAACCGAAAACTGTGAAAGCACGCCGGAAACGTCGCTTTCCACTTCGTCGCGAAGGCGTTTGTTTTCCCTGATCATAGAAGAAAACCTACGCACCATTTCGTCCGTTTTATCTTTTAATAATTTGTGTCCCCTTACCGCAGTTTTGAGCCTGGCTTTAAGCCTTTTTAACTCCATACGGGTGGGGTTTACGTTCATTCTTGCCAAAATAGACCGCCCTAATTATTCTCTTTTCCGAGATATTTTTCGATATATTTTTCTTTTATACGTTTAAGTTCGCTGCGCGGAAGAATTTTAAGTAAATTCCAACCGATATCAAGAGTTTCTTCAATACTTCTGTTTGTCGTAAAGCCCTGAGAAACATAGGTTTTTTCAAAACCTTCCGCAAATTTTGCGTAAAGTTTATCAACATCGGTAAGCGCTGCGTCACCCAAAATTGCGGCGAGTTCTTTCGCTTCCTTTCCCCTTGCATAAGCGGCGAACAACTGGTTCATCGTGTCAGCATGGTCTTCCCTTGTCTTTCCGTCGCCGATACCCTTATCTTTAAGACGGGAAAGCGAAGGCAAAACGTCGATAGGCGGATTAACGCCTTTTTTGTAGAGTTCACGAGACAAAATAATTTGTCCTTCCGTAATATATCCCGTAAGGTCGGGAATAGGATGCGTTTTATCGTCTTCCGGCATGGTTAAAATCGGAATTTGCGTTATCGAACCCTTTTTACCTTTAATTCTGCCTGCACGTTCATACATTGTGGCAAGGTCGGTATAAAGGTAGCCGGGGTATCCACGACGTCCGGGAACTTCCTTTCTTGCTGCTGAAATTTCACGGAGTGCTTCACAGTAGTTTGTTATATCGGTAATGATAACCAAAACGTGCATTCCGAGATCGTACGCCAAATATTCCGCAGCGGTAAGTGCCATACGCGGAGTTGAAATACGTTCGATTGCCGGGTCGTTTGCAAGGTTGGTGAAAAGTACCGTTCTTTCGATTGCCCCCGTCTTTTTAAAGTCCGAAATAAAATACTCGGATTCTTCATAAGTAATACCGACGGCGGCGAATACAACCGCGAATTTTTCATCGCTGTTTAATACCTTTGCCTGTCTTGCGATTTGTGCTGCAAGTTCTGCGTGTGGCAAACCACTCATTGAGAAAACAGGAAGTTTTTGTCCCCTAACCAACGTATTAAGTCCGTCGATAGCCGAAATACCCGTTTGAATAAATTCGTTCGGGTAGTCTCTTGCTGCTGGGTTAATAGGTTCGCCGTTAATGTCCATACGCTTATCTGCAATAATAGGTGCGCCACCGTCACGGGGGTTACCCATACCGTCGAAAACTCGCCCTAACATGTCTTCTGAAACGGCAAGTTCTTGAGCACGACCGGTAAATCTTGCTTTTGAAGTTGAAATTTGGAGACCCTGCGCACTTTCAAACAACTGAACAAGTGCCTTGTCCTTATTAACTTCAAGCACTTTTCCCCTACGGATTTCGCCGTTCTTTTGAACGACTTCAACAAGTTCGTTGTATTTTACGCCCTCAACGCCCTCAACGAGCATTATAGGTCCTACGACTTCTTTAATTGTTTTATACTCTTTATACATTGTCGTTATCTCCGTTAATCATCGCTTTAAGCGTATCGTTAATTTCCTTATCGATATCGTCAAGTTGGCTGATTTCACTTTCGGGAATATACTTTGCCCTACCTATTTTTTCCTTAACCGGAAGATTGATTATGTCGTTAAATTCAACGTCGTGAACAAGCGCATCTCCGCCCAAACGGTGGAAATCATAAATAAGTTTAAGCATTTTGTACTGTTTTTCGAGCGAAGCGAACGTATCTACTTCGTGGAAAGCGTTTTGGTGTAAATAGTCTTCCCTGATCGACTTTGCAGTTTCCATAGTGAGCCTATCCTTATAAGAAAGCGCATCTGAACCGACAAGTCGAACTATTTCTTCAAGTTCGGATTCTTCTTGCAAAACCGATTGCGCAAACGCACGAAGTTTAACGAAATCAGCAGAAATATTGTCGTTGTACCAGTCGACAAGTTTATCGGCATAAAGCGAATAACTTACAAGCCAGTCAATCGCCGGGAAGTGCCTTTTATATGCGAGCGAAGCCGATAAACCCCAGAACACCTTTACAATACGTAGCGTGGCTTGCGAAACAGGCTCTGAAAGGTCGCCGCCTTGGGGTGAAACCGCACCGATTGCGGTAACCGAACCTTGTCTGTCGCCTTTTGAACAAAGGACGTTTACAATGCCTGCCCTTTCATAGAACTCGGCAAGTCTTGATGAAAGATATGCCGGATATCCTTCTTCACCTGGCATTTCTTCAAGACGGCCGCTCATTTCACGAAGTGCTTCCGCCCAACGCGAAGTGGAGTCTGCCATGATTGCTACGTTATAACCCATATCACGGAAATACTCCGCAATAGTAATACCTGTATAAATCGACGCTTCACGAGCGGCAACAGGCATATCCGAAGTGTTGGCTATAAGAACTGTTCTTTTCATAAGAGGTTCGCCGGATTTCGGATCTTTAAGTTCGGGGAATTCGTTAAGAACGTCGGTCATTTCGTTTCCGCGTTCACCGCACCCGACGTAAACGATTATGTTCGCGTCAGCCCATTTTGCAAGTTGGTGCTGAACGACGGTTTTACCGCTTCCGAAAGGTCCGGGAACAGCCGCGACACCGCCTTTTGCAATCGGGAAAAGAGTATCAATTACCCTTTGCCCCGTAACCATAGGCATAGAAGGACTCATTTTTGAAAGATAAGGTCTACCGCGACGAACAGGCCATTTTTGCAACATACAAACGTTTTCTTCGCCCTTTTCGGTTTTTACGACCGCAACGGTTTCAGTTATGTTGAATTCGCCCTTTTCGATTTTAACGATAGTTCCTTTAATTCCGTAAGGAACCATTATTTTATGACATACAATGGAAGTTTCCTGAACTTCACCGATAATATCACCCGAAGATACTTCATCGCCGACTTTAACGGTAGGATTAAACTCCCATTTCTTTTCGTGGTCAATATTGTTAACCGAAATACCGCGGCTGATTCTGTCGCCGTATTTTTCGTAAACTTTAAGAAGAGGTCTTTCGATACCGTCGAAAATACCTTCGATAAGTCCCGGCCCCAATTCAACCGAAAGGGGTGCTCCTGTCGATTCAACTGTTTCGCCAGGTCCTAAACCGCTGGTTTCTTCGTAAACCTGTATAGAAGCTTTATCGCCACGTAGTTCGATTATTTCGCCGATAAGTTTTTTGTCGCTTACCTTAACGACGTCGAACATTTTGCTGTCCGCCATGTTTTCCGCAACGATAAGCGGTCCGGACACTTTAACGATTTTACCTTGCATAAATCATTTACCTTCCTCTTCTTTGTTATTAAACAGAATATCGACGCCAAGCGCTTTATCCATAGCCTTTTTAAGTCCCTCCATTCCGTAGCCGTTGCTTCCGCTTTTGCTGGGAACTGAAAGTATAATAGGATACGGCGACGTTAAGTACCTTTTAATTACGTCGTCGATTTGCTTTGCGATAACGTCGGTTATAAATATGATTTGATATGTTTTAGCGAGTTTTTTAAGCGTATCCCTTGCCTGTTCGGCGTGAGATACCGAAAATGCGTCAACACCGCCGGCTTTAAACGCAAGGACGCTGTCGCCGTCGCCTATAATTGCCATTTTACCCTTCATAGCCTTCGCGAAGCCTCCTTTTTATTTCGTTTTTATCCATTCCGTTAATCAAGCCGACCATAACTATTCTTACGTTTTTAATCTCGGCAAGTTTATAGTAGCAGTACAGCATAAACGGAACGATACCGTCGGTAGCGTATTTCTTTTTCTTTAAGAATTTAAGAGCAAAGTCGTCCGCAAGAGTTTCAAATGCGGAAAGCGGCTCGTCTTTAATGCACGAATCGACTGCGACTGAAATAAGTTCACCGCAACTCATAAACTTGCATTTTTCTTTTATCAATTCAAATGATTCTTCAGAAAGTGTTTTAAGTTCCGTTTCGGTTAGTTTACCGCCGGACACAAAAAACTCTTTCGCTTGCGAAAAATTACGGACTCTTAAAGCGACACCGATGTTTGCGCAATCGGCTTTTATATTAAAAATTTCGTTAAGCTCGCCTTTTTTCGCATTTTTATACAGTTCTTTATATAATGCTTTTTTAAAAACCGAATTAACCGACGCACCTGTCGCTTTGCCGGACACAAAATCGGAATCGCAAGTTATTAACGCTTTTGCCATTTCATCGGGAAAATCCTTATACTCGTCTAGCATAATTTTTTCCTTCATCGATTCCTTTTCGATCATTCCGCTGTCAACCGTAAAATCATCCGCCTTGCGCTTTAAGTATTTTTCCTTAATAAACGCTTCGGCATTATGAAAATCAAACGGTAAAAGCATATAGTTTTTGAATGCTTGCGACGGACAATCCGCTTTAATAAAGGAAATAAATTTCTTTTCTTCCGCAGAAATAAGCGTCTCGAATTTCATAAATGAGTCAATGGAAACACCCCCGCCGAAATTAACTTCGGCAAGGACTTTCATTGCCTCATCGGGAGAACCCGAGTCAAGCATTCTGTTTAACCTGTCAACGCTGAGCAACCCGTTTTCAAGCGCTTTTGCCCTTGCGTTGGCGTAAATTACGTTTGCCATATTTATTTACCGAATAAAGTTGCAGAAATTTCAGCGATATACTCGTCCTTACCGTTTTCAATAACCGATTTAAACGATAAGTCCTTATCGCACTTTTTCCCGACCAAGTAAACTCCGCCCTTAAAGTCGCCTTTATCCTTTGCCACGGATAAGTTTTTATCAGTAAAAACCTTTAACTTTTTAACGTCGTCAACTGATAAAACCCCGTCGTTAGATAAAACAACGGTATCGCCGTCGTCGGCCGATTCCACGATAAGTTTTTCAACGAGTTTAATGTAGTCCGCTTTTTTAAGCGAACATAAACCGTCTAAAACCAAATCCAAAACCTCGCCGATTACTTTTTGCTTTGCCGAAAGAGTTATTTTACGAACGTCAAGATCGGCAACCGTTAAACGCCTTTTGACAATCTCATCAGTTTCGCGAGCAAGAAGTTTTTCCTGCGTAGCGGTATATTCTGCCGCCCAGGATTCGGCTTCCTTTTTTCTTTCGGCCGCGGTGTTTTCGGCGCTATCGATAAGTCCCCTGGCTTTTTTTTCGGCGTCGGACTGAATTCTTTTTATAATTGCGTCCTTACCGCTTTGTACAGTAGTTTTGTCTTCCATAAAAGACACCTTACATTAAAAGAATAGATACGACGAGACCTAAAATCGCGTAAGTTTCAACCATCGCGGGGAAAAGAATAAGTTTACCGGAAAGCGATTCGTTTTTAGCGATTGCATAAATGCCGCCAACAGCAGTTTTACCCTGGAAAATACCCGAAATAAGACCCGAAATCGCCAAAGGCATTGCAGCGGCGAAAAGTTTTGCGCCTGCAACGGGATCCATACCGACGGTTATGCTACCCATACCCATAATCGCAAGAACGAAACCGTAAATACCCTGCGTTGCGGGAAGAACTACGAGAATAAGAACTTTACTGAACTTTTTGGGTTCTTCAGCAAGTACGCCTGCCGCAGCAGACCCCGTAAAACACAACCCGATTGCCGAACCTGCTCCGCAAAGACCTGCGCAAAGCGCAAATCCGAGCGTTGCCAATGCTTCACCTGACATAATAAAAATCCTCCGTTTTATTACTTTTGTTTTTCTTTTTATTATAAAATCCGACTATTTTGTCAGATAAATATAATCAAATTGCGAGCCGAACGGCGTAAACTTTTCACCTTCGCCCGTGTAGAACTTACCAAAGAACTCAATGTACTGCAAACGGCTGTCGTGTATATACGCGCCGAGTACGTTCATAGCAAGATTAAATACGTGCCCTATTATAATAATGATTACACCGAGCGGTATTCCGATGCCACCGCCCTGAATCATAGGAAGACCTAATTTATAGTTAAACGTTTGAGCGATAATCATACCCGAAAGCATCAAGCCGAAAAGCCTTGCGTAGGACAAAATATCACTCATTATGTTTATTAGTCCGTAAACCGCGCCGAAACCTTTACTGAATTTTCCGAAACCTTTTTCATGCC
>JAXFZW010000039.1:0-12243 GCA_034184645.1 Clostridia bacterium
AATCTTTCCGACGGATTTACCACGGCGACTATTCGTCAACTTTTCGTGGCGGGCATTATCGATGCGGACTATCCGAACCTTAAAACCATGACCGTGCAGCAAGCTCTTGCCACACTTAACGCAGTATCGTAAAAAATATTTAAAACCGTTGACAAAATTAAATTATTTTGTTATTATAAATTAACTTGTGGAAACACAAAAACCTTGCTTGCTTAATGGCAAGCCGATTAAGACCGGGAGGTAAAAAATTATGACCAAGTATGAGATGCTTTACATTCTTGACGCGGCACTTACCGACGAAGAAAAGGAAGCAATCGTAAAAAGGTTCGAGGATTTGGTTACCGGAAACGGCGGCGTGGTTGAAAAGACCGACCGTTGGGGCATCAGAAAATTATGCTATCCGATTAACTACAAAACCGAAGGCTATTACGTATTGATGACTTTTGAAGCGGAAAAGACGCTCGTCGTTGAAATCAAGCGTATTGCAGGCATCACCGACGGCGTAATAAGAAGACTTATTACCAAAAGATAAGGAGAAATTATGAACAAAGTTATTCTCGTAGGAAATTTGACTCGTGATCCCGAACTTACGGAAACCCCCAACGGTGTACCCGTTTGCAGATTTTCGATTGCGGTATCGAGGGATTACGCCAGCGCTAACGGAAATAGGGAAACCGATTTTTTCAATATAACAGTTTGGCGCGGAAGGGCTGAAAACTGCGGTAAGTACCTTAAAAAGGGAAACAAAGTCGCAGTTGTCGGCAGCTTGCAAAACCGTTCTTACGAAGACAAAGACGGCATCAAAAGAAACGTCACGGACGTTATTGCCAACGAAGTGGAATTCCTTACTCCCAAAAATGCGCAGTCTGACGACGACGCACCTATGGAGTCTGTAAAAAAGGAACGTCCCGAACTTGAAGCGATAGATGATAATCAACTTCCTTTTTAACGGAAGTCTATCGCGCTGAATTTTAAGGAGATAGAAGATGGAAGAAGAAAACACCACTCAAGCGGTCGCATCCAAAGAAGAAGCTGCGATCGCACCTAAGGAAGGGAAAAAGTTTGTTAAAAGAGTTTCCCGTAGGAAAGTTTGCGCTTTCTGCCAAAACAAGGTTGAAGATATTGATTATAAGGACATAAACACCCTTAAAAAATACATCACCGAAGGCGGAAAAATTTTGCCTCGCCGTATGACCGGCGTTTGCGCTAAACATCAAAGGGTTTTAGCGAAGGCAATCAAGCGCGCAAGGCTTGTGGACTTATTGCCGTTCAAAGGCGAATAAACCGTAAAGGAACGGAAAACCGTTCCTTTTTTATTTTTAACGGTTAATTTTTGCGCAGAAAGGCGATAAATAATTTATTGTTTTTCGGTAAGGAGATTTTTATGTTTGAATCTAAAAAGATCAACAGAACTATGCTTATCGTTCTTGCCGCATTTTTAGTTGTGGTTGGTATTTTGTTTTGCCTTTCAAACAGCATCGGAACAAAGGCGGCAAACATAGTTTTGAGTATAGCGATTATTCTCGGCGGATTATTTCCGGTTATACGTTCGCTTGCTGATAAAAACCGTTTGGTGACGCCCGGCGCACTTTTGGGCGGGGCGGTTATCGCACTCGGCGTGTTTTCGATTGTTTACAACGTGGCGACTCTTATTTTGCTGATTTTGCCTTTCGTGATGATCGTGGTCGGCGTGTTTAGTTTGACCGAGGCGTTTATGATGATGTTTGTCAGAGGAGACAGAAATAAGCCGCTGTTTATTGCCGAAGTAATTATCGGAATAATAATGGTAACGCTCGGAATACTGATTTTTTCGGTAGAAGGCGTAAGCAATGCGTCCGGAATAATTTTCGGAATTATGGTTTTGTTTGCCGGCGTTTATACGCTCATTATGGTTTTGGTCGTTAAAAACGACGACGACTTTGACTGAGTCGATAATTGAAAGAATAAAATTTTAAAAGGAACGTTGACTGCGTTCCTTTTTATTTTTAAACAGCTTGAAACACTAAATATTGTGGAATAAAGCAAACAAAAGGGTATAGTAGATTGTTTTTGAACAACTTTAACAATCGGTGTTAAAAATTAACGCAAACGTAACAAAAATGTGACAAATGTGTTAAAAATTTTCAAAAAAAATTTAAAAAACAGTGTAAAAATGCTTTACAAAGTTTTTAGGATATGATATATTATCATTGTCGAAAGGGAAACGGAGTCCTGATTAGACAGATTACTTGCATACATAAGGTTATGCAAATTAAATCGCTCATCATTTTCCCCCTTATCATATATTATTCAGGAAGCAGTAAACGGAGTTTATTGCTTTTTGAATTTTAAATGGGAACACGCCGTCGACAAACAACATAATGTTGGCTTCCTTCTCCTCCGCTTTGCTACGGAGCACTAGTCCGTCAGGAAGGTGTTGCAAAGTCGTGCAGTCCGCAGTAAACGGAGTTTATTGCTTTTTGAATTTTAAAGGCTAACACGCCGCATCAGAGTTTAATTCGTTAATAAAACCTAAAAGAAATAAAACGTTAATTAAATTGTTTTGTGGGTTGTAAAAGATAATTAAAGGTGGTATAATTAACTTTAAGGAGAAAAATCATGGCAGTTAATAAAAAAACGTTAGTTAAAACAATTTCTATCATAACGCTTGTCAGCGTTATCGTTGCCGCTCTTATAGGGCTTGGGCTTTTGTTCAAAATCATCAGCGTTGATTTTTGGATTGGCAGAATTTTACTTTCCTGCTTAACGCTTGCGGTTGCAGGTATTCTTGGCTTTAACTCGATAAGGGCGATAACTTCGGGCAACAAAATCGGTTTGATTGCAGGTATTCTTATACCCGTATCGGCAGGACTTTTCCTTGTCCTTATTTGGCTTGTTGACGTGCTCGGCAGTTTTTACCAACCCTTCCTTTACGTTGTAGTTATAATTTCGTCAATATCGATTTTGATGAACGTAATTATTTCAAACGTAATGTCAATGGGTAAAAGTTTGATTTTATTGCAAGTAATTTATTATTTGCTTATTTCGTATATTATTTTAACTCTTGACTTCGTAATTTTCGGCAACCTTGTGCTCATTAATCATTGGATGATTTTCGGCGCTGTGGTTATAGTAGCCATTGCGTTGTTTGCGATTTTCCTTGTAAAAAAGAAAAATATTTTCCAAAACGAAGCGGAACAAAGGGTTGCGGAAGGATACGTCAAAATCACGGTAGAAGAATACGAAGGCTTAAAAGCGGAAGTTGCAAGGCTTAAAGCACTCGTCGGGGAAACGGACGAAAACAAATAATGACCAAAGGCGAATTAGCAAAACAAAATTTTTTAAGCGGGCTTAACTGCTGTCAGGCGGTTGTGCTCGCTTTTAAAAACGAATTAGGAATCCCTGAGCAAACGCTCAAAAAACTCTCTATAGGTTTCGGCGGCGGCTTTGCTCGCCAAAGGCTTACTTGCGGCGCAGTCAGCGGTATGGGTATCGTTTTATCAACGCTACTATCGGACGGCGACAACAAGGGCGTAATTTACGCAATTATACAGGAAGCGTGTTTCCGCTTTAAAAAGGAAACGGGCAGTATAATTTGCGGTGAACTTTTAACGGGTGAGATGGCGAAAAACACTTCGCCGAATCCCGAAGAAAGGACGGCGCAGTATTACAAAAAGCGTCCGTGTGCGGATTTATGCCTGCTTGCCGTAAATATTGCGGAAGAAATTTTAAAAGAAAACGGCTATTATGAAAGTTGCGATAATTCTTAATTGCCCGAATAAGTCCGATTTAAGTTTCGTCACGGAAAATAAAGTTATTTACACCGACGGCGGCTATGCGTATAAAAACGACTTGAAAGATAAAACTACGCTTGCGGTTGTCGGCGACTTCGATACGCTTAAAAAAATTCCCGAAGGCGAAAACGTCGTTCGCCTTGAAAGGGAAAAGAATTTTACCGATGGGGAGCGCGCCGTTTATTACGCAAAGCAAACGGGTGCTCAAGAAGTTTGTATTTACGGGGCGTTCGGCGGAAAGCCCGAACATATACTCGGCAACTTAACGCTACTTAAAATCGCTCAAAAAATCGGTTTATCGGCAAGTATAAAGTACGGCGGAAGGGTAATGAAACTTTTAACCGTCGGCGACTACGAGTTTAACGTTAAAAACGGCGGAAGCGTATCGCTTATTCCGACAGGGGAAAACGCAAGTCTCGGTAAAAGCGAAGGGCTTTACTATCAAACGGATTCGGTTGAACTAACGCCCTTTGATACTCGGGGAATTAGCAATCTTGCCGAAAACGAAAAAATAAGCGTTTCTATAAAAAGCGGCGAAGTATATATCATATACGAATATTAAACTAATAAAAAAGCCTTCCCTTTTCGGGAAGGCTTTTTATTTTAAATTACTTTTTATTTGTTAAGTAAAATATCTTTGTCGTCTTCTTTTTTATCGTCGTTGTCGGATATATCTTCGTCATGAGTTTCGGGTTCGACAAAGTTATCGAACGCAGGGTTGAACTTTTCAATTTCACGCGTAAGCGTTTTTGACGAGAACATTATTATTCCGACAAACACAACTATCGCAATGTCAACGAATACGAAGGAGTTATAGCCGAGACTGTAAAGCCAAAGGCTTGACGCCCCTGCGTCCTTTGCGTAAGCACCGAAAGCGAATACTCCGGAAAGTACGTGGCAAACAAAACGCAAGGTTGCGCCGATAATTGCCGAAAGGGCAAATTTGATTTGCGGAAACTTATTTAATCCTTTAACGTATTTAAGCGCACCGGCGAATCCGACCATTGAAAATGCGACGGGGTAGTCGAGTAAAAACTGTGCCGGGTGAACGATGTAAGGGTCCTGTATCGCTTGCAATACGCCGTAAATAAGACCTATAAGCACACCCTTTTTAGGTCCGTAAACGAAAGCGAAAATCATTATAGGCAGCATTGACGCAAGCGTAACAGAACCGCCCTGCGGCATAGCCCAAAGTTTGACGTATGAAAGGGTAAAAGAAAGCGCAACGGCAATGCCGGCAAACGCTATGCAACGAGTATCAAACGGGGCTTTGTCGCGCCTTCCTATTATAAAGGCTACCACAATGGCTGCGACAATCAAAAGTCCCGCCGAAAGGTAAAGCGCAAGGCTGTTCAGTTCGCCGTAATCGTCGTAGTATCCGCCGCCGACGATATTGTGCGAAAAGTAAAGGGCGATCATAACTATCGCTACGATTAGCGCCGCACCGCAAACGATTCCGGCGGCAATAGTCACAGGTTTAATTTTTGAGGGATTTTTCTTCGCAACTACAAGTAAAATAATTCCGTTAATAAGCGCAAGTATAAGGGTGGCGAGTATAGGAATAAATACGTAGGTGACTATTTCCTTGCTGACGTAATTTTCATCAAGATACGCGGGGTCGTAGTGCTTTACTATTTCAAGTATAAGCATAACTATTCCGACGACGAGCGCGTATGCGAAAAAGCCGCCGATTGCAAACTTAAAAAAGGTTTTGAAAAAATCTTTTTTACATAAAGCGATTATTACGCCTGCGACAAACAAAGCACCGAAAATGCCTACCGTAATCCATATGGCGTACGGTTCAAAAGCGTCGGCAGCGTATCCTGCGAGTAAGTTAAACATAAATTCTCCTTTTCCGCTTATCGGTAAACAAAAACGCCCCTTAAAATAGGAGCGTGTAAAAGCAAAAGAAAACCGCTTTCCTTCAAGCATTACCTTGCGGATTCAATGGTATATTCTCAGCCTTTACGGCACCCATAGCGAATATTTAATTTATACTGCGATTATAACACCGACAAAAACCGCCGTCAAGCGATTTAATAAAACTACTTTTTTAAACCTAAAATTTCGTCGGCTGAAACGTCTAAAATTTCACAAAGGTTTGCAAAGGTATCGAGAGCGGGGTAAACATCAATGCGCGTGTACTTACTCACGGTCGATGGGTTTATTCCTAACTTTTGGGCAATTTCCTTTTGTGAAAGGGGTGAACGGGCAATTTCTTCACGCAGCCTTTTTTGTATCTCTTTTAACTCTATCATATACTTAAAGTAGCATATTATGCCTTTTTTGATTGACAAAAGGCATATTGTGCCTTATAATTATTGACAAATATTATAAAGATAAAAGGGGGGAAAGAAATGAAAACTGCGGCTAGTGTGTTTACATGGCTTGGTTTTGGCATAGGTGTTGTAGTTATTATTGCCGTGTTGGCGGTTGGTGAACCGGTTATGTATTACGATTACGACTATTATGGAGAGATATATTACTATACCGGACATATTCCTTATTCTGCGGGGATTTGGTGTGCGATGATAGGAGTGCTAGGTATTGGTCTTGGAATTGCGATATATCGACAAAAGTCTGTTGAAGAAGGTCATAAAGTTGCCTGTGGTATTATAACGCTTATATTCGTTAGCATTATCGGCGGAATTTTGACTTTGTGTATTCCCGAAAACGAGTTAAACGGTTATAGTGTAAATAACATACCTGCACAAAACAACACGGTAAATACCATGATAAAATCGGTAAATATTTATCAGAATAAACCTTATAAACCTTTACAGGCAAGTTTATCTGAAAGAGACAAAACAAATAAGTTAAATTTATATGGAAGTATGTTGCAAAAGGGTACAATTTCTCAAAGCGAATATGAAGAAAAGGTGGCACTACTAGGGATAACGGATGCTTCCGAAAAAGCCCAAAACATCGAAAAAGTTATTCAACCTGATTTAAAACCCACAGTAACGGAAAGCGACGTCGTACCAGTACCGGAGAAGATTGAAGAAGAAAAATTTACAGAAGAACAAAAGGTAAATCTTCTTATAAAATATAAAAGCCTATTAGACGATGGAGTAATAAGTAAAGAAGAATTTGATCTTAAAAAGCAAAAATTATTAACATAAAAATAGCGAGCGGTAATTCGATATGTTTCGAAAAGCCGCTTTTATTTTTCTTATTTTCAAAAACGCTTGTAAGGGGCGGATATTTATGGTAAAATAAAAAAACTTACAGCAAAGGACGGAAAATTATGTATAAATTTTACGCATATCTTAACCGTATGAAGGATATTAAGCGTTGGTCGCTTATGCACTCTATTCGCGAAGAAAACATTATGGAACACAGTCAGGCGGTTGCGGTCATTGCTCATGCGCTTGGGCTAATCAATAATAAAATTTTAGGCGGAAACGCCGACGTCAACAAAATAGTTTTACTTGCGCAGTATCACGAAGTCGGCGAAGTTATCACCGGCGATTTGCCGACGCCCATCAAATATTTTAACCCCGAAATAAAAACCGCCTATAAAGACCTTGAAAAAAAAGCGTGCGAAAGAATACTCGCTATGCTTCCCGACGAACTAAAAAGCGATTACGAGCAGTATGTTTTGCCCGACGAAAGCACTTACGAACATAAACTCGTGAAGGGCGCGGACAGGCTTGCGGCGTACCTTAAATGCGTGGAAGAAGTAAAGTTCGGCAATTCCGAATTCAAAAAGGCAAGAACCACCATACTTAAAGACTTAAAGGAAATGGGTATTCCCGAAGTCGATTACTACCTTAAAAACTTTGCGCCGGCGTACGAACTTACTCTTGACGAACTTGATTAAAAACATTTTTGTGCAAGTTGCACAATGGGTTTGCAAAAATTTGTCAAAACCGACTGTGGAAGTTATGCTTATAAAATGTTAAAATAATAAAGTAAAAATATATGATATAAATTTAAGGAGAAATTATGTCAAGTTTAAACTTAAAAAACATTTACAAAGTTTATCCTTCGGGCGTGGTTGCGGTTACCGACTTCAACCTTGACATCGAAGATAAAGAATTTATCGTATTCGTCGGACCTTCCGGTTGCGGTAAATCAACCACTCTCCGTATGATAGCGGGTCTTGAAGAAATTTCGTCCGGCGAACTTTACATCGACGACGTACTCGTCAACAACAAAGCGCCTAAGGACAGGGATATAGCGATGGTTTTCCAGAACTACGCACTTTATCCGCACATGAGCGTTTACGACAATATGGCGTTCGGCTTAAAACTTCGTAAAATGCCCAAGCCCGAAATCGACGCAAGGGTAAAAGAAGCCGCAAGGATACTCGGTATCGAACAGTATCTTTCGAGAAAGCCGAAAGCACTTTCGGGTGGTCAACGTCAACGTGTCGCACTCGGCCGTGCAATCGTCCGTGAACCGAAAGTATTCCTTTTGGACGAACCTCTTTCAAACCTCGACGCAAAACTCCGTTCGCAAATGAGAACGGAAATTACCAAACTTCACAACCGTTTGGCAACGACCTTTATTTACGTTACGCACGACCAGGTTGAAGCAATGACCATGGGTACGCGTATCGTCGTTATGAAGGACGGCTTTATGCAACAGGTAGATACTCCTATCAACCTTTACGATTACCCGATTAACCAGTTCGTTGCGGGCTTTATCGGTACTCCTCAAATGAACTTCTTTACCGGAAAACTTACCGGCACGCCCGATAAAGTTTACATTGAATTCGGTATGGACAAAGTTCTCCTTCCCAAGGAAAAGGTAAACTTAATCGTAAATCTCGACGCATATCTTAACACGGAAAAGGAAATCGTTTTCGGCGTTCGTCCCGAAGATATTCACGACGAAGACCTTTGGGTAAAAAATCCTAAAAACCCGATTATCGAAGTCAACGTCGACGTAGTTGAAGCGCTCGGTTCGGAAACCTTACTTTACTGCAAAACTAAAAGGGAAGACGCCGGCGACACTTCTAACGCAAGTATCGACGAAGACGCTTCAAACCTTATTGCAAAGGTCGATTCAAGGTCAACCACCAAGGGCGGCGATACTATTAAAGTCGCTATCGACATTATTCACAGCCACCTTTTCGACAAGGATACCGAAATCACTATTCTTGCTCGTGACGAAGCGGATAAAGAATATATCCAAAACCTTCAAGCAAAGCGTCTTGAAGAAAACGAGCAGAAAGCTATCCAGGCTGAACTTGCCGCACAGGAAGAAGCTATGGGCGGGAAGAAAAAGAAAAAACGCTGATTTAGCATAAAAAAACCTATATAAAATAAAAATTAACAAAAAAGCCTTGTTTAAAAACTTGGCTTTTTTGATTTTTGTGTTAAAATAGACGTATGTTTGACGTTATTTTGGACGCGTTAGCGGACGCAGCGAAGGACGCTCTCATAATATTCCCGTTTCTGTTTTTGGTTTACACCTTTATGGAGATGGTCGAGAACGCAAGGAATAAGGAAAAAATAGAAGGTGCGCTTTCAGGCGAATACGCGCCGCTTTTTGCCAGCCTTGGCGGAGTCGTTCCGGAGTGCGGGTTTTCGGTTATGTGCGCAAAACTTTTCGACGGCGGACTTATCGCAATGGGAACGCTTATCGCGGCGTTTGCGTCAACTAGTGACGAAGGCGTAATAATTTTACTTTCCGAAGGCAATTCGGCTGTTGCCGCCGGAATGGTCGTCGTTATTAAAATAGTTTACGCCGCATTTATCGGCGTCATCATAAACGCATTATTCAAAGGGGCAAGGAACAAGCACGTTTGCGCCGTGAAGGACGATTGCGTGGAGTGCGGCGAGCATCACGGAGAATTTTGGGATAAATTTGTTTTGCATCCGTTTTTCCACGCCGCAAAAACTTTCCTTTACGTCCTTGCGGTAAACGTCGTGCTTAACCTTGTTTTGGGACTTATCGGCGAGGAAAAGGTTATGAATGCGGTCGGCTCGAACTATGAGGTTCAACCGCTTATTACCTCGCTTTTCGGACTAATACCCAACTGCGCTTCTTCCATATTTTTGGCAAGGGGATTTATTAAAGGAGTCGTATCCTTTTCGGGACTTATCGCAGGGCTTACGGCAAATTCGGGCGTGGGTATGCTTATCCTTCTTAAAAACCGCAAAAATATAAAAAAGAGTTTGCTTATTCTTTTAATAATGTATCTTACAGGCGTGGTTATAGGGTATATAACTATGCCTATCGGGTAAAATTTTCTTATAATATTGAAAAATCAAACTCTTTATTATATACTGTTAATAAATCGGCGTTGCCGCTATGGATGGGGCGAAAGTGAACGTTTACGAAAGTTTTATTAAATACGTTAAGGAAAAATCGGGTATCGACGTAAAAATTTACGGAGAAGGCGTTCACTATGCCGAGCCCGACGTCGAGTTGAGCCCCGAAAACTTAAAATCCGCAGTAAACGCTAATGGAAAATTTTTCTTTACGCTTTTATTGAACGATAAAACCGTTGTTGCGGCTATAAGCGAAAAGGACGGTAACGAAAAAACCGCAAACCTTATCAATGCGCTTGCCGAAAATTTTTCGCTTAAAACAGGTTACGTAAAGTCGGAATTTTTAACCGCTCTTTTGCACGGAGAACTCAATTTTGCTCAAATAAAAAGGTACTCCGAAAAGTTTAAAATTCCCGACGCACCCGTATCGGTTATTATAATTTCGGTAAGTGGCGGCGACGCACTTTCCGCCGAAGACGTAATAGCGAACTACGGCGACAACGCATCTGACGAAGTTATCGAACTCGGCGGCGGTGAATTTGCCGTCATTAAATTTTCGGACGAAAAAAACGACGAGTATCGTTCTCAAAGCGAGTACGCCGAATATCTTTTGCAAACAGTTTATGAAGAAACCGGCGTAAGGGCAAGCGCGTTCGTCGGCGGAAAAGTTAAACGGCTGTCAGAACTTTCCGAGTCGTATATTCAGGCAAGGGCGGCGCAAAGTTTTGCAAAGCAGGTAGGCGTGCACAGTTATAGGGAGTACGTGCTTTTAGGCATGATACAGGATCTTCCCAAACACAAAATTAAAGAGTATTTCGATTTGCTTGAAGGCGAAGGAGCAAAGGAAATTTTTTCGGATGCGGAAATGCTTTCCACGGCGGAAGAGTTTTTCAACAACAACCTTAACGCCAGCGAAACTTCGAGAAGTATGTTTTTACACAGAAACACGCTTTCATACAGGCTTGACAAAATCGAAAAGGCGACCGGACTTAATATAAGGAAGTTTTCGGACGCCGTGACTTTCAGGTTGATAACCTATCTTAACGAACTTTTAAAGTAAGGGACTTTGATGGAAAAAGAAATTAAAAAACAAAGATGGTTGAAGGCGGCTATTATATTTTTAAGTATAGTCGCTTTTATCGTATCGGTGGGGCTGGGCTTTTTTTTAAGAATAGCGATAGTCGGTAAAGACGCCGCCGCACTTGAAGAAGTCGCCGCGTATTTAAGAAATTTCGGCGTTTTCAATACTCAAACGCTTGAACTTGAACAATTTACGGGTGAAGACGGGGCAAAACTTATAACGAAGTATTTGTCAGACGATTATGCGACCTACTATACCCCCGAAGAATATAAAAAACTCAACCAAACCAGGGCGGGAAACCATAGCGGTATAGGTGTTTCGGTTAAAAGCGGAACGCTTACAGTAATTAAAGTAAGCGGAAACTCGCCCGCTTTCCACGCCGGAGTAAAGGTTGGCGACGAACTTGTCGGCGGAGTGGATAAAAACGGAAACGAAACGACGTTCGACTCGCTTGCCGATATATCCGAATTTTTAAATTCGCTTACAGATAAAACGTTTACGCTTAAAGCGAAAAGGGGAGCGGAGAACGTACAGTTCACGTTGACGGTAAGCGAATATAAAACTTCATATCTCGTTTACTTTGACAATGATTCAAGGTACGCTTTTGTAGGCGACGACTTTACGCTTAAAAAACTTGACGGAAAAATGGAAGAACTTGCAACTGATACGGCGTGTATTTATTTCGATACGTTTGAAGGTAGCGCACCCGACGAACTTAAAGCCATGTTTGAACTTATGAAAAGTAAGGGGAAAACGAAACTTATTTTAGACGTAAGGAACAACGGCGGCGGATATATGGACGTTTTGGAAGACTTTGCCGGCGGAATTATTTACAAGGAAGGTAAAAGCAGGCTTCCCATTGCTTACACCAAGGACAGCAAAGGGAGTTATAAAGAATTTAAGACATCTTCATCCTTTTATAACGGTGAAATAACGAAAATTTCGGTAATCGCAAACGAAAACAGCGCTTCGGCGACAGAGTGCCTTATCGGGGCTATGCTGTACTACGGCGGAGCGTTTTCAATAGAAAATCTTGTAATAGAAAACGATTCAATAACCGACGGATATGCAAGAACTTACGGAAAAGGAATAATGCAAACGACGTTTATTCTTTCAAACGGCGGGGCGGTAAAACTTACTACCGCGGTTATTTATCAACCCGACA